>JBDTTO010000613.1:0-3122 GCA_039930585.1 Gemmatimonadaceae bacterium | reverse complement strand
CATGCGACCGGCACACACCACATCTTCGAGCGCAGTCCGACGTTCGTGACCAGCGCAAATAATCACGACGTCGCCCGTCGTACGCGTGTCCGCGCGAACTGCCGCGACAGTTGCAGCACAATTGACAAACGCACCGAACATACACGACTTCGCTCCCGCGGTCGCGAGCAGCGCAACAGTGCCGTTGGTTGTGCTGTACAAAATGGTGCGACCTTTGACGGCCGCTGGCGTGTATTCCTCAGGCGAATTGCCGAGATCAAATCCAGGAATGCGCAACATTTTGCGTTCTCCGGCCAGTCGAATCTCGTTCCGCTCATACTGCTTCGCAAATACGGCAGGTTCGTCCACGCTGTCAAACGGTATTACAGCGCGTGCGCCGTTGGCGAGTGCCGTTACTGCTGTCGTAGCCGCACGCAACACATCAATTACCACCACCACCTTTCCAGCAACCTCGGCGGGCGTCGGTAACGCATCGCCGAGGAGAACATCAATGCGCACTACGCTGTCTCCTTGCCTGCGCCCGTGGGGTCCTTCAAGAGATACGCGCCTTCGGCTTCGAGGAACTTCGTGTGTACCTCGCCACGCTGAAAATGCGGATCCTGCATTACGCGTGCGAGGAACGGAATTGTGGTTGTCACGCCTTCGATGACAAAACTCTCCAGCGCGATCTGCATGCGCTTGAGTGCTTCCGGCCGATCGCGCCCCTGCACGATGAGCTTCGCGATCATGGAATCGTAGTACGGCGGCACCGTGTAACCTGTGTACACGTGCGTATCAACACGAACACCAGGTCCACCGGGTTGATGAAATACTTCAATCTTGCCCGGCGACGGCTGGAAGTTGCGCGACGGATCTTCGGCGTTCACGCGGCACTCGATAACGTGACCGCGAAAGGGCGGCAACTCAGTAACTGTGAGCGGATGTCCGGCAGCAACCCGAATCTGTTCTTTCACGAGATCAATACCGGTCAGCATTTCCGTGACCGGATGCTCAACCTGAATACGCGTGTTCATCTCCATGAAATAAAACTTGCCGCTGTCGTCCAACAGCATTTCAATCGTGCCAGCGCCAACGTAGTTGATCGCCTTTGCGCCTTTCACTGCGGCGTCGCCCATCGCTTTGCGCAACTCGGGCGTCATCACCGGGCACGGTGATTCTTCGATCAACTTCTGGTGACGACGCTGCACCGAGCAATCGCGTTCACCGAGGTGAATTACGTTGCCGTGTGTATCACCAAGAATCTGGAATTCAACGTGACGCGTGCGCTCGAGATATTTCTCGACATACACATCTCCATTGCCGAACGCAGATAGTGCTTCGCTGCGCGCCAACTGAAACGAACGCGCGAAATCATCAACGTCGCGCGCCACGCGCATGCCTTTGCCACCGCCGCCGGCGGCCGCTTTGATGATGACGGGAAATCCAACTTCCTTCGCGTATTCGAGCGCGGATTCTACATCTTCAACGGGCCCCGGTGTTCCTGGAACAATTGGCACGCCGCAATCCGCCATCGCTTTACGCGCAGCAGATTTGTCGCCCATCTGCCGAATTTGATCGGGCGTCGGTCCGATAAACGCGATGCCGCTCGCAATACACGTTTCGGCGAATTCGGCGTTCTCGGCCAGAAAGCCGTAGCCTGGATGAATGGCGTCTGCACCTGTGATCTCAGCCGCAGCAATGATGCGCGGAATCTTGAGATACGAATCACGACTGGCAGGCGGACCGACACACACATCGTCGTCGGCAAAACGCACGTGCAGTGAATTACGGTCGGCTTCGGAGTAAACCGCGACGGTCTGTATGTCGAGTTCGCGGCACGCCCGGATAACGCGCAGGGCGATTTCGCCGCGATTGGCGATAAGGACTTTTTTGAACATGGCAGAATGGTGGCGAGTCGCCTCCCATGCCGCTAGCCGTCCGAGTGTTTCGGACGACGATTCGTGCGTATTCGCGCTGGTTTAGCGCGAATCCAGCACATGTTCAGGCCTTGCCTGGCCCCTGCTTGAAGTCGTCCCAGCTTGCATCGCTCGCACCATCGACACCCTGAACCCTGAGCGCAAACTCCGCCGGATTCGTCGCGTAGAACAGGGCATTCTCGTAAGAGATCACGCCGCGCGTGTACCAGTTCATGAGCGACTGGTCAAAACTCTGCATGCCGTACGCAACGCTACCCTCGGAAATCAGTTCCGGAATGTTGAGCGTCGCCTGCAGATCACGGATTTGATCACGCACCGCTTCAGTGTTGACAAGTACTTCGCACGCAGGCACGCGACCTGGATGATCGCATCGCGGCACGAGGCGCAGCGACACGATAGCGGTCAACGCATTGGCCAGCGCAAATCGCACTTCGTTCTGCTGGTGCGGCGGATAAAACGACAACACGCGATTGATCGTGAGTGTCGCGTCCGTCGTGTGCAGCGTTGAGAACACGAGATGACCAGTGCCGGCCGCTTTGAGCGCGACATCCAGCGTTTCGAGATCGCGAATTTCACCAATCATCACCACGTCCGGATCCTGGCGGAGCACGCGGCGTAATGCCTGGCCGAATGTTGCCGTATCCGTACCAACTTCGCGCTGATTGATGTGGCTCTTTACGTCGCGATGCACAAACTCGATTGGATCTTCAATCGTGATGATGTTCGCGGCGCGACGTTCGTTGATGTGGTGCACCATGGCGGCCAACGCGGTGCTCTTGCCGGAACCGGTTACGCCGGTCACCAGCACTAATCCACGCGGACGGAGCGCAATCTGCTCCAGCACGGCGGGAAGATTCAGCTCACGAATCGATGCGGCGGCGTGCGCAATGGCGCGCATCGCAAATGCGACCGTGCCTTTCTGCTGATACACATTGACGCGAAAGCGTCCAATGCCCGGCACGTTGATCGCGAAGTCGGCTTCGCGCATTTCGACAAACTCGCGGAGCTGGGCTGGCGGCAACAGATGCTCCGCCAGCGTGCGCAACTCCTCGGGCCGCATGGGCGGCATAGACAATGGCACCAGATCGCCGTGCAGGCGCAACGTGGGCGGTCGGCCCACCTTCAGGTGCAGATCGGACGCGCCTTCACGTACCATGCGCTGCAGCGCGGCCTTGAGATCAAGGCCCGTTGCAGGTGCGGTGACGT
>JBDTTO010000612.1:0-3130 GCA_039930585.1 Gemmatimonadaceae bacterium | reverse complement strand
GTCCAGGCAGTGCCGGTTGTGGAATCGCGCCAGTATTGCTTGCGTTGTGCGAGCATGCGGCAATCAAAACCGCGCCACTCATAATGAGATAACGCATTGACGTTTTGCCGCCTGCGACGAAGTGCTTCATGACAGCTCCGAGAACGAAGTCGGGCGCGGGTCCGGATAACATTACATAGACGAGTACACCTGTGTGACAACGCTGGCGCCGATGTCGTTGGCCAGTATGTGATGTTTGCGCAGCTCGCGTGGATGAAGATTGCGCTTGCATTTACGGAAGCGCGTTCGTCAGAAAGTCGCTCACGGAGCAGCGAAACGGGCAATGACACCTTCGCGCCATTGCCCGCCGTTTGTCACCCGAAACTGGCCGTGTTGTGCTTTACCGGGCGCCGGTCCAGATCGCGACTATGCCGCAGCTCGAGTTGAAGATCAGCGACGAAATTGCAGAGGGCGCCGAGGTCATTGTGGGATAGATCTCGATGGCGACAATCTCACTGCTGCCCACCAGATCGTCGACCGCGAGTGTTCCGTTCGATCGCTTTTCGGTTTCAGTGTCTTGCACGAAATTCTTCATGGCTACACCGTCCACGACGACATTCATCGGACATCCGGCACGACCGTACAGGACTGAAAATCCACCTTTGCCTCCGCGCACCGTGACGTAACGACTGCCTTGCAGTAGTTGCGTCATTTTTGTGGCGGGACGGGTCTCCAACTGCTCCGGCGTCAGGAAATCACCGAGCACGGCACCGCGCTGCGACATCTTCACGCGATCATAGAAACCGGTGCGCGACAACATGTCATTCTGCCGTTCGCGCACGTTGACCGTGGCGAGTGTCTTGTTATTTGGCGCCATCGTGAGGACAAACACGCCAGTCGAATCGCGACGGGCAATCCCATCAAATGCGGTGTAACCCATTCGGCGAACGAAGACCTGCAACGAATCACGCGGCGCGGATGGAATGACCACGCGCCCTTCTTCGTCAGCGATTCGATTGGTGGCACCATTCGTCGCGATAACGGCATAGGGCACTGGTTTGCCAATGAGATCGCGTACAACAAGAATCGCGCCCTTACCGTTGATATCGGCGGCGGACAGCACGGTACCGACATTTTCACCGATGGAAAGATCCATGCTGGTGCGTGGAATCCTGTCAGTCACCCGAATGGTTGCCACACGTGATTTTCTTCCCTTGTTGGTCGCGGTAAGCGTTACCGCACGGCTAAGCGGCAACCCGCACATAGAATAGCTGCCGTTGGCATTTGTTCGCGTCTCCAGACGTCGATATTGCCACGTGAAATCCCGCTGACCGCTGAGCTTGAAATCTTCTTTCCATTCGGCAATTACCGGAACTGATTCGAACTTTTTGTTGTCAGCGTCGCGCACACGACCCTGCACCTGACCGCGATAGTCCGCAGACGCCGCATCCGTACATGCGGACATGCTGAAAACGGAATCAATCGATGTCACCGGTTTCGCAACCAGGATGCTCTGCGCTTCGGCGGCGACATCGAACTGTCCCTGCAGCACTTTGAGATCCTGCAGATCGCGCGGCTCTCCGCCAACCAATGACGCACCCGCGTTTGAGTACAGCACTTCGTCGTCGACTTTCACACTCTGCACTTCGCCGCCCGTGATTTGCAACCCTGCGAGATCGGCGGCATTGAGCATTCCGTCAACGCGCATCCCCGGCAATCGCTGATTGCTGCGCGCAACAAACCGTGGCATGCGAATCGCCCACTTGTTCACGAACCACATGCCCGCGGCCATTTGTGTATAGTCGACGCGGCCACCGACATTCATTTTCGTGTATTGATCGGGAACGCCGTCGTACTGATACTCAAGAAATTGCAGTTCTGACGTTTCGCGATCAAGCCAAAGGGTGCCGCGCACATCAACAAACGTGGGCACTCGATTAACCGCGCGAAATCCAATTCCGACAAAGGCTGCGCGTTCGGCCGTGCCCTGAACAAACTGCAGACAGTGATTCGCGAGAAAAACATCTGACAGCAAGACATCGGCATCCGGAGCGCGATACACCGTTCCGTCTTCTTCCTCCAGCATGTACCCAACCTTCGCCAGCGAATCGGCCGACAAACTGGCGAACGGCCTCGAACTGGGACCGGTAAAAGTACTGCGCTGAATTGGCGCGGTGAGTTTCCCGCGGACATCCTGCGCGCGCGTGAACAGCGTGAATTGTGCAGCGTTCCTGACATTGCTGACGGGTGATGCGCTTGCCAGCAGTGCCTTTCGCGCTTCTTCGAACAGCTGCGCGACGAGCAATGCACTGTCGGGCTTAACATCGCAACGATTGCCAGCTTTCACATCAAACCGGGCGAGCACAATGCGTTGATCACCCAGTTTGACGCGCACCGTTTCCGTTTGACCGACCGCCAATGTGTACGTACCCACGTTGGTGGGCTGATAGCCGAGTCGCAAAACGCGCAAACGCACACTCATCGGCCTTGGCGCCTTGAGCGTATACAGACCACGTTCGCCGGTCACGATTCGCGCGAGAATTGAATCCTTGCTGGCGTGCAGCATCAACACGACCGCGCCGCTGGCCGGAGTTACGCCGTCGCTTTGCACCACTGTGCCGCGAAGTTCCTGCGCGCGCATGCGCGCAGGCAAAGTTGCTGCAAGCAACGCCACTGTCATAGCCACTACAGCGCCGCGTACGCTGGACTTGTGCATAGGGATGCGTTGTCGGAGACGAATCATCGGGCGCCAGTCCAGATTGCGATAATACCACAGCCGGAATTTGTCAGTAGTTTGGATGCCAACGCCATTGGTGCGTTTGCGGCCGTCGGATATATCTCGATCGCCGTTACGTTCACGCCTGACACCAGGTCGTCAATGCTCAAGCCGGTACCAACGCCCGAGCGACCCGTTTGGAACGACACAGAGCCATTCGTTTCAGGCGTCTGAAAAGTCTCGAGATTTTTCTCGCGAACACCATCGATGATCACGTTCATGTAGCATCCGTTTCGGCCAGTAATCGACGTTGGTCGACCCTGATAATGATGGACTGAAACGTATTTGGATGCTTCAAGAATCTGCGACACACGTGGAAACGCGCGACGTTCGATTTCTTCCGGCGTAAGGAAATCACCCAGTGTCGCGCCACGC
>JBDTTO010000611.1:0-3131 GCA_039930585.1 Gemmatimonadaceae bacterium | reverse complement strand
CGTATTGCCCGTTGGCGAACTCGTTGCACAAATGCTGCGCGATAAAGGCGCGACACCAATTATGACGCGAACAACAAAAGGTCCGGTTGGTTTGACGGAGCGCACTGTGATTTCGAGACGTGCGAACGTAAACGCATTTGTGTCAATTCATTTAAACGCATTTGGCGACGGTTCAAATCCGTTTACCAACAACGGCACCAGTACGCTGTTCTTTCATCAAACTGGCGAGCCATTGGCACGCCCACTGCAGCGTGAGTTAATGAAACGCCTTGGCCTTCGCGACCTGGGCGTCCACTATCAGAATCTGGCGGTCGCGCGCCCCACGTGGTATCCATCGGCACTAACTGAAGGCGCATTTGTTATAATCCCCGAGCAGGAAGCCGCGCTTAGAAATCCCGCCTATCAAAAGCGTTATGCTGAAGGAATTGTTGCCGGACTTGAAGCGTATTTCCGCGAGCTATCACAACGCTGATCCGAATCCAGATGAAAGAATGAACTCCGCGTCTCCGCTACCTCCGCGTCTCCGCGTGAAAAATTATTCGCCGGCCCGCCAACTGTCGTCGCCAGTGCCCCAACGCCTGTGGGCACTGCTGTTGCTGATTGCGACACTCGTCAGCTCCAACAGTCTGAGCGCGCAAGTCGATCCACGCGGAAAGATTCGCACGCTGCGCACCGAACACTTTCGCGTGCATTACGACGTCAAGCTTGATTCGGTGGCGCGCCGCGCCGCACACATCGCCGAAGATGCGTGGACCAAACTCGCGAAAGAATTGGTCACGCCAAGCGTACCAATCGAGCTGTTGATTCAGGACAATCTCGACCTCAGCAACGGCTTTGCAACTGTTTTTCCCAGCAATCGTATCGTCATCTATTCAGTGCCTCCGGTTGAGACGACCGAACTGCGGTTTCACGACGACTGGTTGCGACTCGTCATCACGCACGAACTGACGCACATCTTTCACATCGATCGCTCGCGGGGATTCTGGCACGGCGCACGTCTCGTCCTTGGACGCGAGCCCCTGTTATTCCCCAATAATCTCCTGCCGAGTTGGGTCAAGGAAGGGCTGGCGGTTCATTATGAAACTCAGATTACCGGTGGCGGGCGATTAAACGCCACCGACTCGCGAACGGTCGCCAACGCCGCCGCGTTAGCCGGGGAAATTCCCGGGCCGGATGCGTGGAGTGCGTCAACAACGAAATATCCTCGCGGTGGAATTCCGTACGCGTGGGGCCAGTTGCTCATGCGTCGCGAAGCGCAGCAGGGCGGCGATTCATCGATGCGAAAGTTTATTGAGGAGACGGCGCTCGCGCTTCCGTTCACGCTTAATCGTTCCGCCAAGCGAGCATTCGGCAAAACATTTTTCGGAAGTTTTGCCGGCCTTCGTGATTCGCTGAACAAAGCGCAGGAATCCGCAAAGTTTGATGATGCGTCGTGGGTTGCAGTTGAAGCTGGAACAGAAAAAGGAAACTGGGGCGCGGCATATCCGCGCTGGCGGACAGCGGACACGCTTGAATGGGCTGCGTCCAACGGGCGACAGGTGGCGGGTTTCTATCGCACCACGCTTCCGGACAGCGAAACAATTGATCATCCGCGTAAACCAACGCGCGTGGCGCGTCGAAATTCACTCGATGTAAACGCGGTTGGACCAAACGGCACGAGCGTATTCTCGCAGTACGATTATAGCGGTTCCTACGTACTCCGCAGCGACTTGTACCGGCGAGATGCTTCAGGTGAGCATCGACTGACACACAACGCGAGACTTATCCAACCCGACGTACGCGAGAAAGACGGCGCGATCATCGCGGTTCAACTGTATGCGGGCGGGTCGCGACTTGTCCGCGTGAATGGCGGGGTCGTTACACCGCTGTCACATGATGCCGCCAGCTTGTGGGCCGAACCGCGCTGGGATCCGACATTCGAAACCATTGCGGCCGTGCAGCTGTTGCGGTCGGGCATCGAACGCATTGTGCTGCTGGATACACTCGGCTCCATTGTTCGCATTGTTACCGAATCACGCGGTGTGCTTGGCTCCCCGACATATGTTGGCAATTCGGGAGAGCTTATGTGGGCCAGCGATCGCAGCGGTCGTATGCAACTTGAAATCGCGGACATCAGTCAGGCATTTTCGCGCTCCGACTTGTCAAAGTTTGCCGATGGTGTGCGTACGCTTCGCGCGCAACCGTTTGTTGATACGTTGTGGCGCGCGCAGGTGCGGCAGGCAAGCAATGTGAGTACGGGCATTTATCAGCCATCTGTGTCGCCTGATGGATTGACCGTAGCCGCGCTGATTTATCGCGTCAACGGATACGTACTCTCGGTGGGGCCGTTGCGTCGCGATGGTGACCCCGTGCGTGACACGTGGTACGCGTCCACCCGGTTCGCACCTAACAATGACAGTGTGTTTAACGGCGCCAGTGCGTCGTACCATGCAGTTCGCCAGTTGATTCCGAAGTATTGGGATCCTGAGATTGGACAGGCGCGTGACGGTGGATCGAGCTATGGCGCGTCAACCAGTGGCGTGGATATTCTGGGCCGGCACGAGTATGCCGCCGCTGTGCTCGTCAATCCGCGCGACGGTGAAACCAACGGCGGCGTCGCATATCGTTATTCCGGATTGGGGCAACCTGTTGTTGATCTGGCGCTTTCGCAGGATTGGGACGCCACGCTTCGAGTTGTGGACAGCACTGGCTCGACGCGTGGTTTCGTGAATCGCCGACTGCAATTTGCATCAATTGCTCTCAACTTCGAGCAACCGCACGTGCGCTGGACAACCACCTACGGCTTCGGCGCGCAATACGAACGGCGTAATTACAGCAGCGCTGTAGATTCGGTGTTAGGTGCGGCCAATTCGTCATTGCGCAGAGGCACGCGTTATCCGTCATTGTTTGTCAGTGGTGGCTTCAGCAACGTGGCACGTGGTGCGCGCGGAATCTCGGGAGAGCAGGGCATCTCGGCCGTAGCGAACGTGAGTGTGCGGCAACGTGAAGGTGTGGCCAACAGCCAATCGTGGCGCACGGTCGCTGTGTTGCGCGGATTTCAGGCGCTGCCGCTTCCTGGATTTGCGCGACATGTAATTGCGGCGCGTGTTGCCGGTGGAATCACGGATACCAAAGCGCCGAGCGAGTTTAGC
>JBDTTO010000610.1:0-3131 GCA_039930585.1 Gemmatimonadaceae bacterium | reverse complement strand
TTGCGAACAGTGCGGGTGGTTACACACGCCGTCGCATTACGCGCGGCCATCGCGTCGGTGATCAGTTCGAAGTGACATCAGGATTGACGGCTGGAGACCAGGTTGTCGCCGAAGGTGCGCTCTTCATTCAGTTTGCGGAGAGCCAATGACCAACCCATCTATTCCACCAGACAGTACGCCGGAAAAATCTGGTAGCAATCGTCGCGGAATTATCTACTCGCTGGTTGAGGCGCCACTTTCGCAACCACTGTTGGTATCACTGCTCGTTGTCGCACTAATCGCACTCGGCATCTTCTCACTCAAACGATTGCCGGTTGATGCGTATCCGGATGTGTCGCCGCCGCGTGTCGAACTGGTCACGCCCTGGCCGGGACACGCATCCGAAGAAGTGGAGCGTCTCATCACGGTTCCGATTGAAACCGAGATGAACGGTTTGCCAAATCTTGTCGTCACGCGTTCGGTGTCGTTATACGGGTTGTCCAACGTGCGACTCACCTTTACCGACGGCACCGATCCGTATTTCGCGCGCCAACAGGTGAGCGAACGTCTGGCCGACATTGGATTGCCCGATGGCGTAAGCTCCGGAATGTCGGCGCTGTTTTCGCCGTCGGGACTCATCTATCGCTACGTGTTGCAAAGCCCCGATCGTTCGTCGATGGAGCTCAAGGTCCTTCAGAATTGGGTGCTCGACAAGGCGTACCGTTCCGTGCCCGGTGTTGCAGATCTTGGTTCGTTGGGCGGTGAGACGATGGAGTATCAGGTACTCATTGATCCAACAAAACTTGCTGCGACAGGATTGGCCGTGCAGGATGTTGCTGACGCGTTAGGCGCGAACAACAGCAACGCGGGCGGCGGATTTATTTCCGAAGGCGGACAGTTTTTCTACGTGCGTGGATTGGGTCGCGTGGTAACGCTGGAGGACATTGGCAACATCACGCTGACGCTTAAAAACGGCACGCCGGTGTTGGTGAAAAACGTGGCTACGGTCGAAATCGGGCATGCACCGCGACTTGGCCAGTTTGGGTATCGCGATCAGAACGACGCGGTGGAAGGCATCATTCTCATGCGCAGCGGGGAACAGGCGCAGAACGTGCTCAAGCGCGTCCAGGCCAAGACCGCCGAGTTGAATGATCATGTGCTGCCGAAAGATGTGAAGATTGTACCGTACTACGATCGCAGCGATCTCGTGACGCTCACGACGCGTACCGTCGCGGAGAATTTGCTGGTCGGCAGTTTGTTGGTTGTAATCGTGCTGGTGTTTTTTCTGTACGATTTGCGATCTGGGTTGATTGTCGCCGTCACGGTGCCACTGTCGTTGCTGATTGCGTTTATCTGTCTTGATCTCAAAAACATTCCTGCCAACTTGCTGTCGATTGGCGCGATTGATTTTGGTATTCTGGTTGATGGCGCGGTTGTGATGGTGGAAAACATTCATCGACAGCTCGCGAGGCGTCACGGAACGCAGTACAAAATTCGCGAAGTGATTCTTGATGCGGCGTCGGAAGTCAGTCGGCCAATTGTGTATGCGATTGCAGTGATCGTCGCGGGATTTCTGCCGATTTACGCGCTGGCTGGCGCATCAGGAAAGTTGTTTCGTCCGATGGCCGACACGACAATTTTCGCGTTGATTGGCGCGCTCGTGCTTACGATGACCGTATTGCCCGTGTTGTGCGTGTGGGTGCTGCGGAAAGGCGTTGTCGAGCGCCGCAACGTGTTGTTTGAATGGATTCGTAATCGGTATGCCGGCGGACTTGATTGGTGTCTCGCACATCGGGGCGTCACCATTGGTGCATCGGTTGTGTTGTTTGTCGTATCGCTGGGAATTGCCAGCACGCGCGGCGGCGAATTTATGCCCAAGCTGGATGAGGGTGCGTTGTGGGTGCGTGCGACCATGCCGTACACGATTTCGTTTGAGGAATCGTCGCGTATTACGCCGCAGGTGCGAAAGATTCTGGAGTCATTTCCCGAAGTCACCATTGTTGCATCAGAGCACGGGCGTGATGACGAAGGCACCGATCCGACCGGATTTTTCAACGCCGAATTTTATGTAGGGCTCAAGCCGTATGGTGAGTGGCATGGTCAGTTCAAGAACAAGAACGAATTGATCGATGCCGTGCAGGAAAAGTTGTCGGTGTTTCCAGGCATCACGTTTAACTACACGCAGCCGGCCGAAGATGCAGTTGATGAAGCGCTCACCGGGCTCAAGTCTTCGCTTGATGTGAAGGTGTTTGGTCCGGACCTCGCAACGCTCGAAGCGAAGGGGCGCGCAATCAAAGCAGCAATCGAACATGTGCCCGGCATCAATCATGTGACGTTGGTGCAGGAGCTTGGTCAGCCAAGTTTGTCGATTGCGGTCAATCGCGAGAAGATGGCGCGGTATGGACTGAGCACGCAGTCCATCAACAGCGTGGTCGAATCTGCAGTAGGCGGTGTTGCGGCCACGCAGGTGGTGCAAGGCGAGCAGACGTTTGATCTCGTGGTGCGCATGCAGCCGCAGTATCGGGGCACGCCGGAGCAGATCGGCAACATCCTGATTGCGACGCCGGATGGAAAGCAGATTCCGTTGCGTGAAGTGTCGGACATTTCAACGGCGAATGGTGCGGCGTTTATTTATCGCCAGGATAATTCGCGCTACATCGGCGTGCAGTATTCGGTTGAAGGGCGCGATCTTGCAAGTGCAGTTGCCGAAGCTCGTGCTGCGGCCACGAAAGCTGTAGTGCTGCCGGCGGGATATTCAATCGCGTGGGGCGGTGAATTCGAGGAGTACACAGCGTCGCGTGCGCAGATGGCAATTGTTTTGCCAATCACGATCACGTTGATCTTTGCGATTCTGTTTGTGTTGTATCACAACTTCAAATTCCCGCTCATCACAGTTGGTGGCGTGATACTGAGCGCACCACTTGGCGGACT
The DNA here is from genome assembly GCA_039930585.1 of Gemmatimonadaceae bacterium. Taxonomy (GTDB): domain Bacteria; phylum Gemmatimonadota; class Gemmatimonadetes; order Gemmatimonadales; family Gemmatimonadaceae; genus Gemmatimonas. The sequence goes on along the minus strand of JBDTTO010000610.1, from coordinate 221 downwards.
GCTGGCGATGTTGGTCACAAACACGCCATTCTCGGTTTCGTCGATGATCGGATTTCTGGCGCTCTTTGGTGTGTCGGTGCAAACGGCGGTCGTCTATATCTCGTCGGCCAATGAGTTGCGCATCAACGGCTCAACCATCGATGATGCGGCGCGTGCGGCGGCGCTCCTGCGTCTTCGTCCCATCATGATGACGGCGCTGGTTGCTGCACTCGGACTTTTAC
>JBDTTO010000609.1:0-3132 GCA_039930585.1 Gemmatimonadaceae bacterium | reverse complement strand
CGAATACGTCGGCACCGAGCACATCCTGCTGTCCCTCTGCCTTCCAGGCACGCGCGGGCACACGCAACTCGAGAAGCTCGGGCTCAATCCGCAGGTACTGCGCGGTGGCATTGAAGCGATGACAAAACCCGGCTACTCGAATGGAGGCGCCATCCTGCCGTACACGAGCCGTGCAAAGAAAGTGCTGGAGTTGGCAATGGATGCTGCGCGCCCGGTTTTGTCGCCCGCCGCTGGGGCCGCAGTGCCCGCTGGAGCCATCGAAGTCGAATACCTGTTGCTCGGCCTGTTGTTGGAAACCAAGGGCATTGCAGCGCAATTCCTAACGAAAGCCGGCGTCACGCTCGACGACGTACGCAAGACGTTGCCGCGTGTCCGTATGGTCGGGTTTCGGGTTGAGTTGTCGGAAGCGTCTGACGCCAGCATTACCGATCAAATTGTCATTCAAATTGCAGAGGCCATCGCCATCGGCGGATTGCAACCGGGCGACCGGTTGGCGACGGTTCGAAGTCTTGCCGACTCACTGGACATCGCGCCTGGAACGGTTGCACGCGCGTACGGCGAACTCGAACGACGCGGCGTTGTGGTTACTGACGGCGCGCGCGGTACCACTGTGGCACAACGTCTCACGCAACTTGCACCGGAAGCGTCGCGCATGCTTTCAATGGTCGCGCTCTTTCGACCAGTTGCGGTGGAGGCGTTTCATCTTGGTGCAACAACTGCGGAAGTGCGCGCGGCGATCGAGCAGGCGATACAAGGTTTGAAGTTCGAAGGCGGAGAGTGACAACTTCTTTGTCGATTACTTCAGTAGTTCGCTGTTCACCCACCACCAGCACAAATGTTTGTTGCTGCGAGCGGCTTCGCGCGCAAGTTCAATTAATTGTTGCTGCAATGTTTGGTTTGATGACGATGTTGCAATTGCCTCTGCGAACTGCGGCGTGAAGCGACACACCGCGTACGATCTTTCGATATTGGACAATGGAATCATCGCTGTCGTCACTTGCTCATCGGGCCAATTGGTCAGCTCGCACAGCAAGCGTCGCAGAGCCCCATCATCGTTGACGCTCGGCAGCCGCACAGACGGCTGGCACGGCATTTTCCAGAGATCGATGCCGAAGGGATTGGATGCGTCGACACCCATTGCGGCGAGGTCTGCATCGGAGGCGACGAAGATGTCGGAGAACCAGGACATGGGTGGGGCGGTGGTGGGGGAATTGCTGCGGATGGAATTATGTATCGGGGAGCTGGTTAACCCAATCTGTGGTCCCGTAGAGCGGAGGCCCGCCTTCTTTACTCAACGTATTGAGTAAAATTACTCAACATGGTGAGTGACGAGTGTTTCGCCTGCGGTGCCAGCACAACAAGTGTCGCTTCATTGCGGTGACCTCGCGTCAGAGCCGAAACCAAAGTACGCTGCAAAGAAAGGCGCGAAAAAAAATGCACGCGGCAATAGAAAATGAAGCGTTACGAAATTCGGTGGGCATCGCTCGATCCGACCACTGGATCTGAAATGGCAAAACGTCGTCCGGTCGTAATTGTGAGTCGAGATGAACTTAATGCGCGACTGAACGCGGTGACCATCTGTCCATTGACGAATCAAATACATCCGACGTGGCGCACACGCGTCGGCGTACGCGTCGCGCGTAAGTCTGCCGAGGTCGCAGCCGATCATATCCGCACAATCTCGAAAGAACGACTCGGCAAAAAGCTCGGAGATCCCTCAGCGAAAGACGCCGCCGCACTTCGGCGCGTCATCGCGGAGATGTACGCGGTGGAATAGGTTCGCGCGCTCCCGCATCTCAAGCAATCGCGATACGGCACGCCAGGCGTGCGTCTAATCCCACAATCCGGTATGTACTCTTGCTGCCACTGAGATGGCGCCCGAGTATATGGCATGTCTATTTCGCTCACGCAGGACATCGCCTACGCACTCCGCCGCGCCCGACGCGCGCCCGCGTTCACGGCGGTTGTTGTACTCACGCTGGCGCTTGGCATCGGCGCATCAGCCGCGGTGTTCACATTTCTCGACGCGACGATTCTCAAGTCGTTGCCTTATAGGGAACCGGCGCGACTGCTGACGGTGTGGGAGAGCAGCCCCGAACGCAATTTTTTGCAGTTTCCGGTTTCGGCGATGAATCTCGCCGACTGGCAGAAACGGACACACGAATTTTCAGGCTTCGCGACCTCGCGCGCGTCGCGATTCATTTTGCAAACGAGCGGTGATCCCGCGCGGATTGCTGGTGCATCGGTTTCGATCAACTATTTCTCACTCGTTGGCGTTCCGGCCGCGATAGGGCGCACATTTTCGGTTGCTGACAGCGTGGGCGCAGCAGGACGCGTTGCGTTACTCAGTCAATCAATCTGGCGCCGGGAATTTGGCGCGGATCGCGCGATCATCGGCAAACCAATCAACCTGAATGGTGTGCCGTACGAAGTGATTGGCGTGATGGGTGCGGGATGGCCAAGCAAGTCGGAAGTGTGGGTGCCGTTAAATGTCGGACAGAGTGCGATGGCGGATCGTGGGCTACATTCGCTCACGGTGATTGCGCGCATCGCCGCAGGTCGCACACGCGAAAGCGCGGAGCGCGAATTGAAGGGGATTGCTTCGCAACTGGCGACGGAATTTGCGGCGACAAATTCGGGCTGGACGATTGCAACCGTGCCTATTCTTGATCAACTGCTGGGAACGACGAAACCGGCAGTTATTGCGTTGATGGTTGCGGTTTTGTTTGTGCTGTTTATCGCGTGCGCAAACGTTGCGAATCTCTTGCTGGCGCGCGGCATTTCGCGAGAAGGCGAAATTGCGGTTCGAACGGCGATGGGCGCACAACGTTCGTCGCTGGTGCGTCAATTGTTTGTCGAGAGTTTTGTGTTGGCGCTACTCAGTGCAGTCGTGGGCGTGTTTGTAGCATGGGCGGGCGTTGTATTTCTTCGCTCGCTGGCACCGGCAAATTTGCCACGACTTGATCAGGTAGCGCTTGATATGCGCTTTGTCTCGTTTGTTGCAATCATTACTGCGATCACCGCCACGCTGTTTGGATTGCCGCCGGCGTTGCACGCATCGATGTCCGACGTGGCGCAACGGTTGCGCGGCGCTGCTCGCGGTTCGGGGCAGGGGCGGAGCGCCGGGGAGCG
>JBDTTO010000608.1:0-3135 GCA_039930585.1 Gemmatimonadaceae bacterium | reverse complement strand
CCGCAACTTCGAACATTTCGACGCGGCGGAACTCGAACATCTCAACTGGGATCATCCCGACGCCTTCGACGTTGATTTGCTTACCAGCCATCTGTCCGCACTGGAGCGCGGCGAATCAATCGAAGCTCCAAAGTATGAGTTTGCAACGCACTCACGCAGCGCCGAAACACGAACCGTACGCTCGGCCGACGTGGTAGTGGTGGACGGCATTCTGCTGCTCGCCGATGAACGCGTTCGCGATCTGTGCGCGGTAAAAGTGTTTGTTGATGCCGACGCTGACATTCGCCTCATTCGTCGCATTCGACGCGACATGGCCAAGCGCGGTCGATCACTCGATTCAATTCTTGATCAATATCTCACAACCGTGCAACCGATGCATTTGCAGTTTGTCGAGCCCAGCAAACGCTACGCCGACATCATTGTGCCACGTGGTGGCAAGAACCTGGTCGCCATCGAAATGATTGTTGGAAAGATTCATCGTGAGCTCGCAACTCGCACTGAATCGCGTTCCGACGCTACGTTGACTTCACGTTCTTTAACCGACGGCACGATGCCCTCGTCCCTTTCGCAATGATTGCCCCACTCATGACAAACACTGCCACGGCTGCCGATCGCGTGTTGGTCGTTGATGATGAAACGGCCATCGTCGCCCTGGTGGCATACCATCTGGCCAAAGCCGGATATCAGGTCGTTACCGCCTCCACCGGGCAGGATGCGCTCGAACACGCGCGCCGCGAGCAACCGTCGCTCATCGTGCTCGATTTGATGTTGCCCGGCATGTCAGGATTTGACGTGTTGGAGCAACTGCGTGGCGATGAACGCACGCGTGGTGTCGCAGTACTGATGTTGACGGCTCGGCGCGAGGAGCCCGATCGCATTCGTGGCCTGAGCCTGGGCGCGGACGACTATCTCACGAAGCCGTTCAGTCCGGAGGAACTGGTGTTGCGCGTCGGGGCAATTTTGCGTCGCACTCGCAGCGCACCAACCACCAACGGTGACAAACTGTCCATCGGTCCGATGAAAATCGATCGCGCCGCGATGACCGTTGATGTGGATGAAAACCGTCTCGATTTAACGGCCACCGAATTCAAGTTGCTCATGACGTTGGTTGAACGTCGCGGCCGCGTGCAGGGACGCGCACACTTGCTTGAAACCGTTTGGGAAGCTGCGCCCGATATTCAAACCCGGACCGTGGATATGCATATCCAGCGTTTGCGCACGAAAATGGGCCCGGCCGGTGACATGATCGAGACCGTTCGCGGATTCGGTTATCGATTGCGTGCCGCACAATCGCGCGGCCAATAGTGATGGCTAAGTGACCCTCACTCGCCGCATCGCGGCCAACACAACGTTGGTCGTGGCGGGTGTGGTGATCGTTGCGTTCTCCGCCCTGTCAATTCGGAATCCGCAGATTCCCGTTGGCGAGTTTGTAATTGCGGCGGTTGCCTGCATTTTCGTCAGTGCCATTGTCGGCTCGCTACTGGCGCGCCCGCTTACGCGACCAATCGAAGAACTGCGTGACGCTGCTCGCGCGATTGCCACCGGCAATCTCACGCACCGTCCGTCCTTGTTGGTAGCGGGCGAAGTCGGCGATCTTGCGGATGCACTGCGTCGATTGGCCGAACAATCGGAATCAAAGTCGGAAGCGTTGCGCGCCGAAGAAGTGTTGTTGGTGGCGCTGACCGAATCGCTGAACGAAGGCGTGATTGCGGTAAATGCGCGGCAGCAGGTTGTGCGCATTAACGAAACGGCGCGGCAACTGCTTCGGCTTAAGGATAGCGTTCCGTTTTCGTCAGACTATTTGCCGCGCGATCGTGCGCTGCGCGAAGCGCTGGAGACCGCGCTCGAAGGCACCGACGCCGAACCTGGCGAAGCGCGCGTCGACGACGAATATCTTTCAGTGACAGCACGACCGTTGTCAGGTGGTGGAGCGGTGCTCGCGCTCTATAATCTCACGCCGTTTCGAAAGCTCGAAGCCGTACGTCGTGATTTCGTCGCAAACGTATCGCATGAATTGCGTACGCCGCTCACGGTGATCAGCGGCTTTGTTGAGACGTTGCGGGATGAAGGGTTGCCGCCTGAACTGCGTGCACAATTTCTGGGCATGGCCGGCGACAACGTGCAACGCATGCAGCGTATCGTGGATGATCTGCTGGATTTGTCGCGCATCGAATCAGGCGGTTGGCTGCCAAATCCTTCGGAAATCGATCTTCGCAATATCGCGCAGGAAATCATCGCTCCGCTCCGCGAATCGGCAAATGCGAAGGGCGTGTTGCTTGAATCTGCAATCGGCGATGACGCATCCGACGTCTACGTTGACGCAACAGCAGTGCGACAAATTCTGAGTAATCTCACGGAAAATGCGTTGCGCCACACAGCGCAGGGTTCAGTGCGGATTTTCTCGCAACCCGAAGACGGTGGCGTGTGGATTGGTGTGCGCGATACGGGCAGTGGAATTGGCGTCGAACACATTGGGCGGATCTTTGAACGATTCTACCGAGCAGATCCCAGTCGTTCGCGCGAAGCGGGTGGAACCGGACTTGGGCTTTCAATCGTGAAACATCTCACCGAAGCGCACGGTGGACGCGTGCGGGCGGAGAGTACGGTGAATGTCGGAACGACAATTGCGGCGTGGTTTCCAGCTGCGGAGCAGCGCACGCTCGGACTGTAGCGCCGGGTCAGTCTTCGGAGCGTCTCGGCTTTCGCCCAGCGAACGCCATTGCCACCAGACGCGACAGGGTTGCGCCCGCCGCCCCCCGCAACTGCAGGATGCTCGGGCCTTTTTTCTGTCCCTGCATTGACGAATTCACGATGATTACCGTGGCTCCGTGAGCTGCGGCCAGCCATGGAAGCGAAGCCGCCGGCTCAACGAGATTTGACGTGCCAACGGATAGAAACACATCGCACGCAAATGTCGCGGCGCGCGCACGATTCAAATTCTCGCTCGACAGCTTTTCGCCGAACCACACCACATCCGGTCGCATCAGTGAGCCGCAAGCACTGCATCGTGGCGCGTGATCGGCGGGCGCGTCACACATGTCGATGCTGACGTCGCAACCGTTGCTACAACGTGCGCGCAGCAAGTTGCCGTGCAACGATACGACATCAGTGTGACCGGCTCGCAAGTGCAAGTCG
>JBDTTO010000607.1:0-3143 GCA_039930585.1 Gemmatimonadaceae bacterium | reverse complement strand
CAGGGCGGCAGCAAACTCATCGCGCGCAGACTCGCCGCGTCCAGCGGAACGTCGCGCGCCGGATAGAAAATACATCGCAGGGTTTTCATCAGAATTCGCAGTATTCAGAAGCATTCTCAGCAGCATTCGCAATCAGGCAGTTCCACCAGTCACTTTTTCGGGAGCGGTAATGCGTTCACAGATCTCGTTCAGGCCACTCGCAGTTGTGGCGGTAGCTGCAACACTTTTTGCGTGCGCCAAAGGCGACAAGGCGGCTGGTGACAGCGGGACAGCAATGGCGGCGGCCGGCGGTGGAAAAACTTTCACCATCGCAATGATTGCCAAGAGCAGCACGAATCCCGTGTTTCTCTCGGGACGCAAAGGCGCTGAAGTCGCGGCCGCAGAATTGTCGAAAGAACACAACATGACCGTCAAGATTGATTGGCTCACGCCACCAAACGAAGACGGAACGGTGCAAGCGCAGAAGATCTCGCAAGCTGTAAACGGCGGCGCAAACGCAATTCTGTTTTCAGCCAGCGATCCGGGCAAAGTCGTCGGCGCCATCAATGAAGCCGTCGATCGTGGCGTGCCAGTCATGACATTTGATTCAGACGTTCCCGATTCGAAGCGCTTTTCGTTCTACGGCGGCGATGATGTGCTGATGGGAAAGCAGGTAATGGACGAACCCATCCACACGTCACGCCACGACAGCTTCACATCGGGCAGGAAACGGTATATCACGGCGAATAGCAGTGAAATGACGCCGAACGAAACGACGACATTGAGCCACTGCCACACGAATGCCAATCCTGCGGAACCTTCGCCCAGCCATTTCGATGCTGCAGAAAGTGTCGCACTCACGCCAAGTGACACGAGCAGGACGAAGCCAATCGACAATACCAGCCCGAACGAACGCAGCCGCGCTTTCACAAACGCACTGATGTTGTTGCCGGCTTTTGCTTTTACGCGAAAGATTGTATTGAGCGCGTACTGCAGCTCGAGAAATACTCCGGTGGCCGCAAGCATGAACGTTATGGAGCCAATCGTCAACGCAATTGCACCACGTCCCGGCCGTCCGGCGTTCTCCACGAGATCCTGAATGACGGTCGCTCCGTCCTTCCCAACGATGCCGTCAAGCTGCAGCGCGATTTCTCCGCGAACGGCATCGGCACCGAACACAAAGCCCGCAATTGCGATGGCGATAATCAACACCGGTGCGATCGAAAACAGCGTGTAGTACGCCAGCGATGCACCAAGGCGCGGAACGTTATCGCTTGACCAACCTTTGGCAGCGGCGAAAACGAGACCAGGAACCTCGCGAGGACTGAGTCGGGCAGGCATTCATGTTACAACCCCGCCATCATGCGAAGGAGCCGCTCCTGCGTCGCCTCAGCGCGCGGCGTCTCGCCGGTAATGCGTCCTTCGCGCAACACGACAACTCGCGACGAAACGTTGATGAGTTCCGGAAGTTCGCTGGAAATCACAAGAATTGCTGCACCCTCGGCCGCACGTTGTCCAATGAGTGCGTGCAATTCTGATTTCGTTCCGACATCAACGCCGCGAGTGGGTTCGTCGAGTATGAGAATGTCTCCACCGGCCGCGAGCCACTTGGACAGCACGATCTTCTGCTGATTGCCGCCAGACAGTGTGCCGGTTGTCACTTCTGGAGTTGCACGCATCTGCAGCCGAGTGAACTCATTGCGCGCGACAGCGGTTTCGGCGTTCTGATCAACAACGCCAAAACTCGCGAAGCGTTCCAGAATTGGCAGCGTAGCATTTTCGCGGGCGCGCATACCAAGCACGAGGCCCTGTTGTTTGCGATCTTCGGGAACGAAGCCAATGCCGTGCGACATCGCATCACGCGCAGAATGAATCTCTACCTGCCTACCGCGCACAAACACTTTGCCGGTTGCGTTGGTGTCGAGGCCAAACAATGCCTGCGCAATTTCAGAACGACCTGCGCCCACGAGTCCCGCGAGTCCAACTACTTCGCCTGCATGTACGGTGAACGATACGTCGCGAAATTTTCCCGGCGAACTGAGATTCTCGACACGCAGCAGTTCTTCGCCGCGCGGTTTTCCGAGGTGCGCCGGATAGAGCTGTTCGAGCTTCCGGCCAATCATGTGCTGCACCAACACTGTTTCGTCGATGTCCGTGATTGGACACGTGATCACATGCTGTCCATCGCGTAGCACCGTAATTGAATCGCACAGCGCGAATATTTCTGGCATGCGATGCGACACGTACAACAGCGTGACGCCGCGCTTTTTGAGCGTATCGATCAGCGCATACAATCGCTGTGCTTCACTTTCACCCAAGCTGCTGCTGGGCTCATCGAACACGATGACCTTCGCACCCTCAGCCACCGCCGCCGTAATCTGCACCAACTGCTGCTCGGCCACACTCAGGCTGCGCATGCCGCGATTGGGATCGATATTCGCGCCTACGGCTGCGAGCAGCGTGAGCGCGCGACGGCGTAATTCGACTTCGTCTACAAAGCCAAAACGACGTGGCAGTGCGCTGAGACAAAGATTTTCGCCGACCGTGAGATTGTCGCAGAAGGCAAGTTCCTGATGAACCATCGCAATGCCGTTGGACAACGCGTCGCGTGGTGACGTGAATCGAACACGTTGTCCGCCAATTTCAATTGTGCCTTCGTCGGGCGGCATAATACCGGCCAGCAACTTTCCAAGCGTACTCTTGCCCGCTCCGTTTTCACCGCAGATGGCATGACACGCGCCGGGCGCGACATCAAACGACACGGCCGACAGTGCGGTGATGCCAACAAACCGCTTGGTGATTCCGGTGAACCGAACGGCGGGCGTTGTCACGAAAAGTTATTTGTCGAGCGCGAGAAACTTTGGATCGACGTCGGTGAAGCCCCAATCGCGAAGCTGACGCGCCCACGTTCCCAGATTTTCTTTCGAGACTTTCACGAGATCCATCTGCACGTGCGCTGGTACGTCTTTCTTGAGATATACTTTGTCGAAGATGGTCTTCGTTGAGACGTAGCCCCAGTTGTACACGGGCTGCGCAAACAACACCGGTGCAAGTCCTGCATCGACGTATGCGAGTTCGGCCGGCAGTGCATCGATGGAGACGATCTTGATTTTCTTGGGATCGAGATCGGTGAGCAGCGTGCGCGTGAACAACGCCCATCCGCC
>JBDTTO010000606.1:0-3147 GCA_039930585.1 Gemmatimonadaceae bacterium | reverse complement strand
TCGTTGGAGATTCTTAATTACCCCAACTTGCCCAAATGTCGCCCCAACCTGGCCCCAAGTTTGACGGCGCTTCGAGCATCCTGATGCGGATTGATGCGCAACCAGCTGAACGCAGTGGCTGCTGGATGGGAATTCATATTGCGCGCCGATGGTTGCCCGGAATCACGCCGCCCGTTTGTAATGCGCGTGAGGATGGGATGCTTTCGCGCCATCAGAATCCGAGGTGGATCGGAACGACCCCGCTGCCGATTCGAGCGTTTTGGCGAGGTCGGCAAGGCCTTCAGCCGCGAGTTGCAGCTCCGATGCGCGTCGCTGCGTTTCCCGGGCAGCGTCGGCAAAGCCGATTGTCGTACGTGACAGTTCTCGCGTGGTCGCGGACTGCTCCTCCACAGTTCCCGCGATTGTTATTTCAAGTTCGTTCACTTCCTTGATCGTATTTGCGATCTGTGCGAGGACCGTGACAGCGTCCGCCGCTCGGCTCTGCACATCGCGAATGCGCGTGTTCACATCCTGCGTCGCACTCGCAGTCTCCAGAGACAATCCTTTCACCTCGTTTGCGACAACCGCAAATCCCCTGCCGGCATCGCCAGCACGGGCGGCTTCAATTGTCGCATTGAGTGCGAGCAGATTGGTTTGCCCGGCAATTCCAGAAATCACCTTCACTACCTCTCCAATTTTCTCACTGGCAATCGAGAGATCGTTCAAGACGCGATTCGCGTGATCGGCGCGCTCCGATCCTTCCGAAGCGACGTCTGCGGCGCGATGGGCGGCACGTGAAATTTCGTGTACACTGGCGTCAAGCTCCGTCACGGCGGCAGAAACCGTTTCCGCCTTGCTGCTGGTTTCCGCTGCATCAGAAAGCATGAAGCGGGCCAGGTCGCCCAGTTGCGTGGCGGCAATGCCGATACCCGCAGAATTGTTGGTCATGGCGCCAATAGCCCGGCTGATCGTACGCTTGATTTCGCCAATGCTTTCTGTGCGATCCTGTCCGTGTTTTGGAGTCACCGTGGAGAGCTCAAAGTTCATGGAGTCGAACGTACTGAGCAGAAACGCGTCGCCAACCGCTTGCATGTCGAGGTTGAAGACCTTGCGCACTGCGGCATGCGCCCGAGAGCGTAACAAGGGCCGCAATGGAAACGAACGTCGCAGAAAATTGGTCAGCAGATCTTCGTGTTGACAGTACGAACCGATATACCATTTGAACGGAAGGTCGATGCGGTCGTGCACCTTGCCCACGTGCAACCGGCGCTCGAAATACGCAACATCCCAGCCGGTGGCGGCGCCTTCAAAGATCTGCAGAAAATATCCCGCCATCTCTTTCTCCAGCCGCTGGCGTATTGCGGTGACCGGAACGCCGTGCGCGTCGGAAAAGTTCTTGAAGATCGCCAACGTTGCCGGAAACGTGAACTGGAATTCGTAAAACGCCGCGCTGTAATCCGGCGCAACTTTCTTCGCCCAGGGAATGAGCCGCACGAGCAGCTTGGCCTCCTTATCCGTCAGCGCGATGAATTGGCGGCGGTCCGAGAGAGTTGCGGGCGTTATGGCGTAGTCGAGAGCGAGAGACATCGTCATTGAGTCGGAAGTAGAGTAGCGCTGAGTCAATTATCGACGCCACTTTTCCCACTTTTGTAGGGGATTTGCCTGTAAGGATGCCAGCGAATCGCTGGTAATTCGGGTTCGAACACGCCATTGGCTGCACGCAGTCACTTTCGCTCCGTGACGATCGCGGTCATCCTGAAGGATGAAACACACCCTCCTCTTTGCCGTGGTCGTCGCGAGCTCTGCCTGTGCGAGCGCGCCAACCCGTTCGACCGCCTCGAACGCGCCAATCACCGTTAACGGTGGAGCGTCCACCGACTCGATTCCGCTGGCACTACGCTGGTACCGCGCGTCAGCCGAACAACACGCGCTGTTTGTGCAGACCTATCGCAATGCGACGACTGCAGTGCAACAGCTGGCAACTGCGCAAACGGGAAAGGCGTGGGGCGTGATCATGGATGCGGACGAGACGGTGCTGGACAATTCCATGTATCAACAGAGCCGAGGCGGGCGCGGTTACACGCCCGAGACCTGGGAGGTCTGGGTGCGAAGCAAGAAGGCGACGGCGCTTCCCGGCTCAGCGGACTTCATCAATCGCGTGCGTGCGCTGGGCGGAAAGGTTGTCATAGTCACCAATCGCGAAGACAACGTGTGTCTCGACACCGAACAAAACATGCGTTCGGTCGGACTCAACGTTGACGAGGTGCTGTGCAAACCGTCGGCGTCCAGCGACAAGAACCCACGCTTCTCGGCGGTTCAGGCTGGCTCGTCACCCAGTAAGCTGCCGGCGATGAAGGTCGTGATGTGGCTGGGCGACAACATTCAGGATTTCCCAACGCTGAGCCAGGAAGTTCGCAAAGGCGGCGCGGCCGGCTTTGCGGAGTTTGGGAAGACGTGGTTTGTGCTGCCGAATCCGCTGTATGGGTCCTGGGACAAAAATCCGGTGCCCTGATCGCAACATTCGGGGCAAATGCGCACGCGGCGGCGTCGAATGAGCAACCGTGGCATTTTGCCTGTGGCGCATGTGCTGCCCGCAACACATTCTCCGGGAATCAACCAACACTTTGGGAGTCCTGATGGCGATCGAACCGCGGATTGGGCTGCTCGTCGGCCGGGAGTGGTCATTTCCCCCGGCTTTCATGGAGGCAGTGGCGCGCCGAAACAGTGGCGTCGTAGCCGACTTCATCAAGCTGGATGCAACACGAATGGCGCAGCCCATTCCGTACACGCTCATCATTGATCGCATCTCGCACGAGGTTGGGTTTTATCGTGCGTTCCTGAAACACGCGACACGCATGGGCGTGCGAGTCATCAACAATCCATTCATGTGGAGCGCGGATGACAAGTTCTACGACGCTACGTTGGCGATGCAAAACGGCGTCGCGCATCCGAAAACGATTGTGTTGCCGAACAAGGATTACATCGCGGGCATCTCGCACAGTGAATCGTTGCGCAACCTCGCGTATCCGATGGATTGGAAAGGCGTAGCCGATCACATTGGGTTTCCGTGCATTCTGAAAGACGCGCACGGCGGTGGTTGGCGAGATGTCTACGTGTGTCAATCAATGGACGAATTGCTGGAGAACTACAACAACAGCGGCACATTAA
>JBDTTO010000605.1:0-3150 GCA_039930585.1 Gemmatimonadaceae bacterium | reverse complement strand
CGATCATCGAACCACCATCGATGAAGTTTGGCGTGTCCGTTGTTGCGACAAGACCGCCCCACGTGCGCATGCCAACCAATGGACCGATTTTGCGACGCTTGAACATGTACGGCATCAAGTCACCGCCTGAGCCGGCCATTTCGTTGATGATCATCACCTTCGGGCCCCAGATACCTGATGCAGGACTCGTGAACGGATAACGATTGCCAACCGGATTGTTGAAGTAGCCGTCATAGTCGCGACCAAGAATGTCGACGATGTAATCCGCGGCCGATCCACCGCCGTTATACCGCTCGTCAACTACCGCGCCTTCCTTGTCCTGCTGTGAGAAGTAGTAGCGATTGAAACTCGTGTAACCCGGTTGGCCTGTGTTCGGGATGTACACATATGCGAGTTTGCCGCCCGACAACGAATCAACCTTGCGACGATTTGCTTCAACCCACGCGCGCGTGCGCAAGCCTTGTTCGTTTGCGATTGGCAAGACGGTCACCTGACGCGCACCGTCCATCACTGGACGATTGTTTACGGTGAGTACGGTCTGCCGATTGGCCGTACCATCCAACAAGCGATAGATGTTGTCCGGCGCAGTCAGCGGAATTCCGTTGATTGCCATGATGTAGTCACCGCGATTCACGTTCACACCCGGCATCGCCAACGGCGCGCGCAATTCCGGATTCCAGGTTTCGCTCTCGTAGATCTTGTCGATGCGATAGCGACTATTGTCGACCGAAATGTCGGCGCCAAGCAATCCGGCAACGGACGTTGGCGTATCGATGCCCATGTCGCCGCCGCGCACGTACGAATGGCCGATGGAAATTTCTGAACCCATCATGTCCATTACGTAGTTCAGATCCGCGCGATGCATAACAAATGGCAACAGTTGCGCATACATCGCCTTGTCCGCGACCCAATCCGTTCCGTGCATGTTGGGCACGTAGAGATTGTTGCGCTCGTTGCGCCAGCCTTCATCGAAAATCTGTTTGAATTCAGCTTTCGGATCGATGTACGCGCGCAACGTTGCATTCACACGTCCAGCGCCCGCCGCCGGCGCCGCTTTGCCGGCATCAACCTGGAATAGTCCGCCTGTTGCACCACCTGTGCGATACCACAACTTCTGCGCGTCATTGCTTACCACATACTGCGCAACGCCCTGTGCAAATGGAGCAGCACGACGCGTGCGCAATTCATAACGGTGTAACGTGTTTCCGCCACCGCCCCCTGCACCTCCACGGCCACCACCGCCGGTTCCGCTAGCCGGAACAGGTTCGAGGAAAAATACCGTGCCCACCGGTCCGGCTTGTAACGAGGTGTAATTGCGAAGTGCAACATCTTCCACAGCGATGATGCGCTGTTGAATTCCATCGAAATCAATGATGGTCGCACGACGGGCTGCGCGCGCGGAGTTCGCGTCGGATGCACTCGCGGAATCGCCTGCAGGACGCGACGCGCGAGGCGGAGTTGCAGCCGAATCGCGCGGCGTTGCGGGCGCGTTTGGATCGCGCGGAGCCGCACCCGCGCGCGCGGCCTCTTCATCACTCTCCGGCAACAACGGCGATGGCTCGTTCTTGCCCAGTACAATCATGTACAAACCTTTCGTCTGCGGATGATCGTACGCCGACATATCCAGCAGCGACGAATTCAAGCCGTAGTCGGTTGATGCCATGAACCACAAATATTTTCCGCTTGCATCCCAGACAGGCATCGTTGCATCGGCCAATCCATTTGTAACCTGTTCCTTCTTGCCGGTTTGCGTGTCGTACACGTACACCGCGCGAAACAGCGATGGCAGATGTTTGGAGTACGTCAGATAACGTCCATCAGGACTCCATACCGGAACAATCGAACGCTCTGCGTTGAAGTGCATGTCTGCATCGGCCACAGCGGCAGTTCCGGCCGGCACGTCAACCAACCAGATGCGAAATTTCGAATCCTGAAACGCAATGCGACGTCCGTCCGGACTCCACGTGGGAAAATACGGACGACTTGGTTCGGGCAAATTGATTTCGCGCGCAGGAGTCAATCCGTTTTGCGGCGCGATGTACAACTTGTATTCGCCACTCTTGTCGCTGAAATACGCAACCGATTTTCCGTCGGGGCTCCACATCGGATCAATTTCCGCACTGCCGCTGCTCGCGGTCATATTGCGCACATCACCCTTCTCGGCAGGCACAGTAAAAATTTCACCGCGCGCTTCAATCGCTGCGCGACGACCTGTTGGTGAAACCGCCATCGACGTGACGCGTGCTGTAACGTCCTTCCACTGCGGCATCATCCAGGAGAAATCGCCGGTTGCGGTAATCGGAATTGTTTTTTCTTTCGCCGATGCGGGATCCATTTCGTGGATGTAACCCGCTTGCTCGAACACGAGTGTGCCGCCACCTGCATCAAGCGTTTTTACATCGTAGTCACGAAACTTTGTCAGTTGGGCAATGGCTTTGGTTTTTCCGTCGTATGACCAGACGTTTGCGACACCATCGCGATCGGAAATGAAGTACACCATGTCGCCAACCCACACCGGATCCATGTCCTTCGAATCTTTCCACGGCGGTGACACCACGTCGTGTGTGGTGAGATCCATTATCCACACGGGGCGATTCTGTCCGCCGCGATAGTTGCGACGTTCTTCATCCCACGAATTGTTCATGCGATACGCGATGCGTTTTCCGTCGGGAGAAATTTTCCCCTGATATGCACGCGGCATCGACATGGGTGTTTCGAAGCCGCCGGCCATCGGCACGGTCCAGAAGCGCGTTGTCGCTGTTGGCGCTGAAGCGGCGCGTCCGCTCGCGAACACGATGCTTTTTCCGTCCGGCGTCCAACCTTGCACGTTATCCGCCGACGAATGCCAGGTGAGTCGTTTGGGCTCGCCGCCCATCGCGGGCACGACGTACACGTCTGTATTGCCACCGTATTCGCCGCTGAACGCGATCCACTTTCCGTCGGGGGAGAGCTTCGGATTGCTCTCATTGCCAACGCTGGTGAGCCGCCTGGCCGAACCACCGGCGCGTTCGACGATCCACACGTTGCCGGCATATGTGAACGCGATATGCGTGCTGCTCACGGTTGGACTGCGAAGCAACCTCGTTTGCGCCTGAACGACGTTTGCGGTCGTTAGAAGAAAGCCGACGCCCAGAACCGGCCGCACCGCGC
>JBDTTO010000604.1:0-3151 GCA_039930585.1 Gemmatimonadaceae bacterium | reverse complement strand
CCGTAATCGCGGCCGGAATCTTGACGTTCACCGCGTTGAAGTTGTTTGCATTGTTTTCCCAATACAGCTGCGCCGATGAGACGGCGGTATTTGTCACCCAATACAGCGTGATGTCATCCAGCATCTGGTCCATGCTGAGTGCGCGCTCGGGCTCACCACCGCTGTACGTCCACGATGAAAACTTGTCGTAGAAGAACGAAGCCAAACCAACCGGTGAATCCGTCAGACTGTAGCCGAGTGTTTGCGGACGTGTCACCATCATCGCACCGTACGCTCCGCCCTTCGTGTAGAAATCGTTCATTGAATCGAACGCCGCTTTCTCTTTCGGCGACAATCCAGCCGGTGCGGGATCGCCATTCTTGAGTGCGAGTGCAACGTTTGGTGGGATTGTTGCCGGCATGTTCACATGAATGCCCAGCAATCCTTTCGGCGCTTGCTGCCCCATTGCATTAGCAACAACTGAACCCCAATCACCACCAGCGGATACGTAGCGCGTGTAGCCCAGTCGCGTCACGAGTTCGTGCCACGCACGGCCCATGCGGTCTGGTCCCCAACCTGGAGCGGACGGTTTCTGCGAGAAGCCATAGCCGGGCATCGAGGGAATGATCACGTCAAATGCATCTTCGGCTTTGCCACCGAATGCGGTGGGATCGGTGAGCGGACCAATCGCTTTCACGACTTCGAGAATTGAACCCGGCCAACCGTGGGTGATCAACAGCGGCATTGCATTGGGATGACGTGACTTCACGTGGATGAAGTGAATGTCAAGTCCATCAATCTTCGTAATGAACTGCGGCAACGCATTCAACTGCGATTCAATTTTGCGCCAGTCGTACTGTGTTCCCCAGTAGTTCATGAGCGCCTGAATTTTCTTGAGTTGCACACCCTGCGATTGATCTGAAACTGTTTCCTTGTCTGGCCAGCGCGTGGCGAGCACACGCTTGCGCAAATCGACGAGCGCCGCGTACGGAATGTTGATGTGGAACGGACGAATTTTCTTGTCGTCATCTTTCGAAGTGTTGCTGGAGTCGACAGCGGCTGCGAGTTGTGGCATCGTCATGGTAAATTCCTCGGGCTTGGTGGTCGCGACAGACACGGTCTGCGCGTGATTGGGCAGCGCGAATAACACGAAGCCGAGCGTGCAGCAGGCGGCGGACGTGAGCGGTGGCAGGACGGACATTGTCGTGCTCCTTCGGGAGTGATCGTTGGCATGTGGCGAAGAACAACGGGCCGAAGATCGGGAGGACGGTCATTTTGCGATTGAACCGCACGGCTTCCCTGATTGGGGAGTTCGCTGTGCCATTTACTGCATCATTGCGTCCCAATCCGGAGCTTGCCATTTACACACTCCACCACAACGGGATCACGCGGGAGCCGTTCTTCTTTGCGGGGAAGCGGTAGGGACGTTAGCGTAGCGCGTATGAATTCCGAACTCGGCACTGCAGGCCGGGTACGGAATGTCATATCGCACTCTTACTCAGACGCCCTCGTTATGCTGAAATTCCTCTCCGGTGAGCTCAAAGGCGACACCAATGAGCCCGATTCACCCATTCGCAGTGAACCGGCCGTCGATGCAAGCGCAAACGGCAACGCGTGCGCGTTGAACGGTTCGTTGTACGGACTGAATTCAGAAGTGTGCTGGGGCCACGTGAAACTGCGCTGCGACCCGCAGGGTTGGGTACGCATGGGCGAGTGTGGTCACATCGAGATCAAGAGCTGATCTTAAACCGCAACGCGTTTGCGTCGCGCGGCCAAGCCTTTGGCTGTCCGATCTCTGCAGTTGACTGACCTCGATAGACCCGGAGCACTCCATTGCAAATCAAACGCAGCGGTTCACAACCATCCGCCAAAGGCCCCGCCGATTGGTTCACGGGTGTTGTTCGAATCGATCCGCTATTCGCCGTTACAACACCCGCCCGCGCCGCCGGCAACACCGTCACGTTCGAGCCGGGTGCGCGTACCGCCTGGCACACACATCCACTCGGTCAAACGCTCATTGTCACTGCGGGCTTTGGCCTCGCGCAACGTGACGGCGAATCAATTCAGGAAATTCGCCCCGGCGACGTGGTGTGGTTCGAGCCCGGCGAGAAACACTGGCATGGTGCATCGGCCACGACCGCGATGTCGCACATCGCGATTCAGGAATCGTTGGATGGAAAAGCGGTGGATTGGATGGAGCATGTGACGGACGAGCAGTACAAACTGCGCGAGTCCTGATCTGCGAACATTGAACGCTTTCGCCGTTGCTGGCCCATTGCGTCGAACGACGCGAGCGCGTCAAACCGTCTCCTGAAAGTTGTCGGGTACGATGATTGGACGAAGCGGCCGGTAACGAGTAGAATCAGGCGATGAATGCAAAAAGGATGCGGTCGTGACTGACGATTCGTCAATCAGAAGTTCTGACAGCGCGATAAACCGGCGCGCGTTCATGCGCGCCAGCGCCTCCGCACTCGCTGCAGCGGCCATCGTGGGCAACAGGAACGCGCTTGCGTCAACGTTACCGGTAGCGCGAGCTGCCCGTCCACTCCCTTCACGTTCGCAACTCGAATGGCAGCAGGACGAACTCGCGATGTTCCTGCATTTTGGCGTGAACACGTTCACCGATCGCGAGTGGGGTGACGGCAAAGAATCACCCAGCATCTTTGCGCCAGCACAACTTGATGCGCGACAGTGGGCGCGGACCGCGCGCGCGGCTGGGTTTCGTTCGGTAATTCTCACCGCGAAACATCACGACGGATTTTGCTTGTGGCCAACACGCACAACCACACATTCGGTGGCGGCAAGTCCCTTCAGAAACGGCAACGGCGATGTTGTGCGCGAAATGACCGAGGCATGTAAGGCCGAGGGATTGCGTGCGGGTTTGTATTTGTCGCCGTGGGATCGCAACAATCCGTTGTACGGAGATTCCGCACGATACAACGATTTATATTGCGATCAACTGAGGGAGTTGCTCACGCGCTACGGCAAGATTTCCGAAGTGTGGTTTGACGGCGCGAATGGTGAAGGCCCAAACGGAAAACGTCAGGTGTACGATTGGGCGCGCGTGTGGGCGCTGGTGCGCAAACTGCAACCCGAAGCGGTAATGTTTTCCGATGCCGGCCCCGACGTGCGTTGGTGCGGCAATGAAAACGGCAGCGGCGGCGAGACAAAT
>JBDTTO010000603.1:0-3154 GCA_039930585.1 Gemmatimonadaceae bacterium | reverse complement strand
AACCTTTCGCGCCACATTCACCTTGTCGTCGCGACGAATCTTGAGTTCCACCTGCACAGTATCACCACGCACAAATCCATAACTTTCCCAATACAACGCGACGGGTTCTGCTGGCGCGAATTCAAGACCGCCCGCCATGTAGCGCAACACACTCGTTTCATCAGTAGGCAACTCCATGTCGCGATTGGGCATCCGCATGAACACGGGATCTGACAGCGCGAAATCATCGACTTTCATTTCACGCAGTGTTGGCGGAGGTTTCACGCCAAACCTGTTGCGTTGCGCCTGCTCCGCTTGGGTACGCGGCAATATTTCTGCGCTCAACACCAGGGGCACCGAAGGGAATTTTGCATCAAGTCGCAGCGTGTGCCCGTCGTCAATCAACGTCTCTGAAAATTTGCGTGTTGATTCAGGGTTCGATCCGCCCCACAACACCGCGCGCGTCAAGTCTTTCGACATCGTGTCACGGTTGGTTAGTGGATCATCCACCGCCAACTGAAACCCGATTTCTCCGTCGCGACGCCACATGCCCTGTTGACCTTCATTCATGGGCACAAGGTGCGTGCGATACATCATGTGTTCGGGCGCCCACCACTCATCCTGTTTGGTTGCTTCTGGTCGCCAGAGATCCCAGCTGTCGTTGGTCACGTCATACGGCTGAACGATTGCATCAATGTTCGGAATCAACGCAGTTTGATCGAGCAGATACTCCTTGACGGTGTACGGTGTTCGCGTTTCGCGTGCCGGCATCAGCTCCAATACTGTCTGAATCTGATTCTGCAGCGCGAGCCCGGGCCAAAACGTGTAAGACGGCCATCCGTACCGAATAACCATTTCCCAGACAGCACGTCCACCATTCCTGAAGTCCCAAACATATCGCTCATCGCGCTTGTCAATGGACCTGAGCCGCACGGATGCAGTACGCGTATTGTGCGCGACGTAGCGTTCGTTGCCGGCAACACCCCACAACGGATCGGCTAACCACCACATCCGGTTTAGCAACGCGCGTTGCATGCTGCAGTCAGCCTTGCTGATCTTTGGGCGATCGATACGTCGCAAGAGCAACAGGGCGGCTTCGTCAACACACAAGTCGCCCGGCGCTCGCGATTTACTGGTTGCAATGGAATCACTGCGCCGAAACGCGACCTCGGCGGCCACGTAATTTTTGGCTTGTTCAAACGCGAGCCCTAACAGCGCTGCGCATTCACTCGAGGAAAGTTGGCAGCGGCGAGCCGCCCTCAGCGAATTTTTCGGCACTCGCTGGTCGAGCGTGAATCGCACCAGCTGTCCTGCGATCCATTCATCCTGTGGATACTGCGTTTGCGCTGCCGACAAAAATTCGATCAGCGAATCACGCGCCAGTTCAATGGACTCGCGAACCTCGATCGGTAACGCGTTGTCGATGCCATCGCCTTCATCAACTGGTATTGGCGCATCAGGCGGCACCCAGTTCGGACATAGCGGTCCGTAATTGGGCCGAGGTACAATCATGTTGCCTGTGGCAATGGACAGTTTCACCTTCGTGTTAACGCTGAGCGGCGCCTGGTCCGGTGCCGAGCCGCCAACGGTAAGGCCCATGAGCATTGGACGTGCTTGCGCGTTTTCCATCGTCGCTGAGTCGGGCGATCCCGCGATACAAAGCGCTGACAGGTACCGCCTCACCTCGGGCGTGTAGTTGTGATTGAACAGGTCCCCCCGTTGAGCTGTCGACTTTTGATCAACCGGACCGTGTCGCGCCATCTCGGTTTCCTGCCACGTGCTGCGCCACAAATCCTGGAACCGATTGATGAGTTTTCTTAGTCCATCGTGTAGTTGGGACGTGTCAACAGCGGCGCTGTGCGTGACGCGCATTTGAGGCGCGACCTTTGTTGTCTCGCCTCGCAACGGGCGGACTGTTCCCGCCGGATCGGGGTGAGTCTGTTTCTGGTTGGCGGGGATTGAACGCGCGTGAAGCGCGCCGACGCCGCTCAGAAGCGAGGCGATGGCGACCACAAGCATGACAATCAGGGCACGGCGTCGTGCGCGCAGCAGGGCAGGTGGCATGGGACAATTTTTTGTTTCGACCAACAATCAGCAACGGGTTTCGAGACAGTATCGTCCAACGACGAAGCGCACAAGACTGCCGCTTGCACCCTGCATAAAAAATGAACGCCGGTTTCAATACCGGCGTTTCCGGCCTTCAATACATCGGTACTGCGACAGCGAATCAGTTGCGCAACGTGAACTTCCGCTCATTTCGGGCAACCGCTGAACCGCGCCGCATTTCCAGCGTGGCCACGTACGTGCCGGCCGGCAACGACTTGATGTCGACGGCCACCGAGCGCCCAATGATAGGCTTGATGCCGGCACTCACCGACGCGCCATTTCGCGCATCAGGTTCGGACCATTTGATACTCACACTATCGTTGAGTGCCGACACAACTCCCAACAACGAACCAATACGGCGCGCAACGTTGAGATCTTCGCGACGGTTGATGCGCAATTCAAAGTTCACCGAATCGGTTGACTGGAAACCATAACTCTCCCAGTACAGCGCCAGTTGATCATTGCGCGTGAAATCGGTAGTGCCCGCCATGAACAGACTGGCGGCCGAAAGATTGTTGGGCAACACCACGTCGCGCGAAGGCATTCGCATGAACACCGGTTCGGACATGGCGACGTCACCGGCTTTCATGTCGCGCAACGACGGTGGCGGACGAATGCCGTATCGCAGCCGACGCGCAGGTTCGCGTTGCGTGCGCGCCAGTACTTCCGCACTCATCACAAAAGGCGCCGACACATACTCGGCATGCATGCGCAACGTCTGCCCTTCAACAAGCGGGGTTGTAAAGAAGGGGCGAATCTCGCGCGCACTGGTCGAGCCAACCAACATGGCCGTTGATGGACCAGTCGCCGTGGTATCAAGTCCGTGCAGCGCTTTGTCGACCGCCATGGAAAACAGGATCGTCGAATCACGCCGCCATTGTCCCTGTTGCCCGGGTGACAACGGCATGAGCCGGGTCCACAACATCATGTGTTCCTGCGGCCACCAGCTATCTGCGTCAGTACCGTCGGGCAAATGCAAATTCCACTGATCAGGCGTGAGATCAAAGGGATTTTGAATTCCTTTGACGCTTGGAATGAGCGCCGTGCGATCAATACTGTATTCCTTGGC
>JBDTTO010000602.1:0-3155 GCA_039930585.1 Gemmatimonadaceae bacterium | reverse complement strand
CTGATTTCAGTCGTGTGGTTCAGCAGAAACTTCCAAGGTCGAATCTTCGGTCAGCGCAGCTTGTCGGCTGTGAGCCAGAGCTTGGCCTCAAAGCCGATGGTCGCGGTACTCTTGGCGGAGTCTTTCGATTTTGTGCCGGCCATGTATCGGGTGTGGCGGGTGGGGGCGGAGAGCATGTCTTCGATCTGCGCACGAAGTGGCCAATGCGCTAAAAACGATCAGGCGGCGCTAAAAAGCTTCATGAATTTGCGAACTCGCTAAAAACAATCACGGCGCGACCAATCCTGTAATGGGGATCATAAGAATGCCGGCGCCGCTGACAATCACCTTGGCGGTATCCCCACCGCCCGCACCTCTAGACCATCAATTCCCGCAAAATCCCCAGGATTACTCGTGTAGAGTGGCAGTGCGTTCGAAACAGCCACCGCAGCAATCATCGCATCGAATGATCGCGCGCTGGATTTACGACCCGAACGCCGGATGGAGGCCGCAACCTGCCCGAACGCGCGTGCGGCAGCCGAATCAAACGGCAGCGCGTCGAAGTCCGCTTCGGCCTGCTGCAGATGGGCCTGTCGTGCAGCCCGCTCCGCTTCAGTTGCGGCGACCAGCGGGCCCACGGACAATTCGGCCAGCGTCACCGCCGTTATCAGCGGCTCCTCCGGAAGTACTGTTGGGTCATCCAGACGTGAGAGCATGATGACCAGGTTGGTGTCCAGAATGCCGCGCTGATCGCGCACCAGGTCGATCACAACGTCATATCGATGACGGCATCGACGTCAGCCCGAAATGCCGCAACGTCAATGGGCGGCAGCGCCTTCCACCGCCTGAGCAATTCACTGGCCCGCACACCGCGACCACTGAGCGGCCGGAGTTCGGCAATGGGTTCACCGTCCAGCGTGACGGTTAACGTTTCGCCGTTTGCCACCCGCTGCAGCACCCGGCCGCCGCTGTTGCGCAATTCACGCACGGAAATGTGGTCCATTCGCATGAATGTATCACCGGTGAGACAAAGTGCAATCAATCCGATTCGTGTTCCCCGAAGCTCCCATTTGAGTGGCGGACTGGCGAAGGCGGAGATGTTCCTGATTCGGGCGAGCCTAAATTCCTGCCGGATTTCGGCAATGGCTCGCCGCCCGCGTTCTTCATTTCCAAAGCATATAAACATCACTTACAAGTTATTATCGATTTTTCAAATATAAACATCGTTTTCAGTATTTAAATGACTTGCACCTTAAAAACACCAGAAATAAATTATTTATAGAATTCCGCATATAAAAATCGAATATGTACTACGAGCACCACCAGGAGACCCGCCAGTGCCCAGAAGAGTCGCAAAAGTCTCACTCCCAGACCTTGAACCTCCCCAATCAGACGCGGCTCGTCGCGGGGCACGGGTCGTCAACTCGCAGGAATTAGGCGCCCTGCTGCGCTGGATGCGCACCCTGAAAGGCGTGCGACAGTTGGACGCAGCCGCTTCCCTCGGCGTCAGCACCGCTCTGCTTCAGGGGCTCGAGCGAGGTGATCGAGGCGTTCGACTGAGCACCGCCTTGGACGTATTCGGACGACTGGGACTCGATCTTGTCGCGGTCCCGCGGGACCAGACGCTGAATCTTCAAGATCGGAAATCACACACGAAAGTCACGAGTGTCGCAAAAAGCCCACGCGCAAAAATGTCGCGACCAGCATGACAATCATCGATGTCTACAAACATGGCAATTGCGTCGGCACGCTGCAGTGCGACGACCAGGGGCGCGTGCAGTTCACCTACAATGAGGCAACGCACGGACACGCTGAACTTGCAATCAGCCTCCGAATGCCGGTTCGGCACGCTGCATACGAAGATCGAATTGCACTGCCGTTTTTTGAGAACCTCCTGCCCGAAGGAGACATTCGCCGCGTAATTGCGTTCGCGACCAAACGCGCGCCCGGTGACGTCGTTGGCCTGCTTGGCGTAGTGGGCGGTGAATGCGCCGGCGCGATTTCGCTTTGGCCGCAGGGATTGGCTCCCCAAGAAATCCCTCAGTACCGCAATTGCACCACGTCAGAGGTTGAAGCGGCGCTGGGCGATGCGAAGGACGTATCGACACTCATGCGTGTCTTGCAGGATGCACGGATGTCGATGAGCGGCGCGCAGGACAAGCTTGTGCTGTACCGACGCCCCCCGATTGGACACCTGCCTGGTCGCAGCACCGCGGAGTACCGACTACCGGTCGCTGGCTCTCCCACATCAGTGCTCGTGAAGCGCGATCGCGGAAATTTTCCGGGACTCGTGCACAACGAAGTGGCAGCGATGAGCCTGATGCAAGCGGCCAGTGTTCCAGTCGCCGCACACACGGTAAGCGAATTGGCCAGCGACCTGTACGAGACTGCGCGATTCGACCGTCAAATGCACGACGACGGCACCGTAACAAGACTTCATGCGGAAGACGGATGCCAGATAACAGGACACGTTTCACAGAATAAGTACGGCGAAACCGGCGGACCGTCTTACACAGATTTAATGACGCAATTGAATCGCTACAGCGCGGATGCACTCGCAGACGGCGAAGTCTTGTTCCGGTGGGCGGTCGCAAACCTGGCAATCGGCAATCGTGACGCACATGCCAAGAATATCAGCGTCTTACACCTGCCAACGGGCGCGATTCGACTGGCACCCGCGTACGATGTGCTGTGCACACTTGTGTATCCGGCACTTGATACAAAACTGCCTCTCTACTTTGGCGGCAAGCGAACAATGGCAGAACTCTCGCCCCACGCAATTAAGGTTGCGGCGAGAGAGTTCAAGGCGACACCTGCAAGACTCTTCGACATCGCCGAACACGTTGTGAACGAAATCGAGAATGCGTTGCCCTCGGTCCTGCACGAAACAGAGGTTATGGCGGGATCACACCAAGTGTTGCAGCACATGGATTCGGCGATACGCAACGAATGCACGGGTCTCCGGGGTGCCTTATTCGGGCCAGCCCGGAAAAATGTGTAAAAAGAATCACCGCCTCCTCGCCTTCCCCTTTGGCGCCCTCGCCCGCACCCGCTCCGGCTCCACATACGCCGCATCCGGCGACCGCCCACCCAACTCCGCCCGCGGCGTCACATTCCAAACGCGCATCACAAACGCCAGCATCACATTGAGTTCCGGTTGCGTCCACCACGCACGC
>JBDTTO010000601.1:0-3162 GCA_039930585.1 Gemmatimonadaceae bacterium | reverse complement strand
GCAGATCAAGCTGATTGATCCGCTGACTGATCCAACGAAGTATGGTGGTCGCGCCGAGGATGCGTTTGATGTTGTGATTCCGTCGGTGCCTGGATTTGGTTTCTCATCACGACCAACCGAAGCCGGCTGGGGCCTCGAACGCATCGGCAGTGCATTCGACGTGTTGATGAAACGACTCGGCTACACGCATTATGTTGCGCAAGGTGGTGACTGGGGCGCAGGTATTGTGCAGGCGATGGGACGTTCGGGATCAACGGCGTTGCGTGGGATTCACACCAATCTTCCAGCGGCGTTGCCAAACGATGCAGCACCTTCGCTTGGTGGGGCGCCGTTGCCCGCGAATGCGACGGATGAAGAGCGTGCAACGATTGAAACGCTGAAAGGATTTGGCGGCGGCGGTGGGAAAGCGTACGTGACCATGATGACGGCGCGTCCGCAGGCGGTAGGTTATGGGCTCAATGATTCGCCCGCCGGTCTCGCGGGATTCATGCTGGTGCATCCAGGCTTCGAACATTGGTCGTACGGCAAGGATCCGAAGCAGACACCAACGCGCGACGAAGTGCTGGATGATTTCACGCTGTACTGGTTGACCAACAGTGCGACGTCGGCGGCGCGTATCTATTGGGAGAACAGAGGACGTGAATTGATCAGCGCCGGTGCGCAGAAGACATCTGATATTTCGGTGCCGGTCGCAATCACTGTGTTTCCAGAAGAAGTGTATCGTCCGCCGAAGACGTGGGCACTGCGCGCGTATCGCAATCTGATGTACTACAACACCGTTGATCGCGGCGGACACTTCGCGGCGTGGGAATATCCTGAACTGTTTGCGTCGGAATTGCGCGCAGCATTCAAGTCGGTGCGATAGTAGGTGTGTGGTGGCGGACGGAGCGTGAGCATCACTCCGTCCGCCATCTATCTTCAATCACAATTTGAGCGAGTATCACATGAAGATTTCATATCGGACTATCGTTCTTGCGTTTATCGCAGCCAGTGTACCTTCGTTTTTTCTGGTGTCGGCGCAGCAGAACGGTATTGGACGCACAGAACTGCAGC
Source organism: Gemmatimonadaceae bacterium (assembly GCA_039930585.1). Classification (GTDB taxonomy): domain Bacteria; phylum Gemmatimonadota; class Gemmatimonadetes; order Gemmatimonadales; family Gemmatimonadaceae; genus Gemmatimonas. The sequence goes on along the minus strand of JBDTTO010000601.1, from coordinate 2,109 downwards.
AACGCGATCTCAGTGCGCCGGGGCGCGAGGCAGTGCAGTTGCGTGTCGACTTCGCGAAAGGTGCTGCCGCAGGAAAACACAATCATCCGGGCGAAGAGCTTGTGTACGTGATCGAAGGCGCGATCGAGTATTCACTCGAGGGGCAAGCGCCCGTCACGCTCAAGGCAGGTCAGGTCCTGTTCATCCCATCCGGCAAAGTTCATTCGGCGAAAAATGTGGGGAGTGGTAATTCCGCGGAGTTGGCCACGTATTTTGTGGAAAAAGGGAAGCCGCTGATTGTCACGAAGTGAACGCGCGAGGTTCGCGACGAAGTGATCCTTGTGGACGATGGGGTTCAGATGAATCATTGAGTCAGAAGTGGCGCGAGTACCGCCGAGCAGTGAGTCGCAATTGGTCATTCTCCCACCATTCCGCGGATGTTGGTTTGTCTCGCGTCACTGCTGCTTTTCGCGGCTGATTCCACGCCGCCGCGGTCGATTTCTCAGATGGTGCACACCACCTGGACGAAGAAAGACGGCGCGCCTATCGGTATCAACGCGCTTGCCCAGACGACTGACGGTTATCTCTGGATCGGCTCAACCACAGGGTTGGTTCGTTTCGACGGCGTGCGCTTTGTAACATTTGTGCCAAGCGGCGGAGACCCGCTGCCTGCAATACCGACCGTGCAACGATTGCTGGCTACTCGTGATGGCAGTTTGTGGATTGTGTGGGGCGGGAGCGGAGTCAGTCGGCTGCAAAACGGGCGGTTGACGACGTACGGTGAGCGCGACGGGATGCCGACGGCGTTTCAACTCGCGGAATCGCGAAGTGGAATGTTGGTCGCTGCAACGGTCAAAGGCCTCTCGCAATTCACGAATGGCAAATGGGCCGACGTGAGTCGCGCCTGGGGTTATCCCGGCATAGGAAGTCGCGCGGTTTGGTTTGATCGAGATGATGCGTTGTGGGCGGAGACGGAACATCGCATGGTCTATCGTCCGAGCGGAGCGAATCAATTTGTCGATCCCGGACTTCGTGAGATCAGCACAACGTATCGCGCTGACTTCGCCCAACAAGCAGATGGCACCACCTGGATGTCCGTGATAAACGGAGGAGCTCGCACACTCGGCCTGGTTGGTGTTGATACCACTCGCATCGCTGATATCGCGGCGTTGGCAACGGGATTGTTGATCGATCGAAAAGGCGCACTCTGGATCACAACGTATAGCGATGGCGTCTGGCGTTTGACGGATCCGGCAATCGCGCGTGGTCGGCGGTTCGATAACAACTCGCGTGAGCTGGAGCGATTCAAAATCAAGGACGGACTTCTGTCCAATGATCCGGAAACAATTCTGGAGGATCGCGAAGGAAGCATCTGGCTTGGCAGCAGTCGTGGCCTGGAACGATTTCATGAAGGAGACTTCACGCCGTTTATGGGACGCGGTCAGGATCGCCCGCGTTTTGTCTTTGCCAGTCGCGATTCAACGCTGTGGGTCGGTTCGTACAACTGGCTTGGAATTCAACTGATCAATGCTCGCGGTAAGCCGGATTCAGTGGCGACTTCTTTTGTCCCTCGTGCATTCGCGCAAGACAAATCCGGATCCGTCTTTACAGTTGACCGCTCTGACATTTGGCGAGTCGTCGACAAGAAGCTCGTTCGAGTGCCGATCCGCGCGACCAAGGCGGCAAACCTGTTCTATGTCGCCAGCGACACGACCGGAAATCTTTGGGTGCTTGATTTCAACGATGGATTGTTTCGGTTGGAGCGCGACAGCCTGGTTGCCGTGGCTCCAATCAACGAGCCGGTCATTCACCATTACGCGATGTACGGTGACACGAAAGGCAGAATGTGGATCGGTACATTGAGCGAACTTGTGTTGTTTGATCATGGAACGCAGAAAACATTTCGAGCAGCAGACGGAGTTCCGATCGGAGTGACCTACGGATTTTTTGAAGATCGCGGCGGTGCGCTTTGGGTGGCGAGCGCCGGCGGTTTGAGTCGGTTCGACAATGGTCGCTTTCGCACGATCTCCGAACGCCAGGGCATCAGGGGATCATCAGTGTTCGGGCTTGCGCAGGATGAGACAGCTGCGTGGTGGCTGGCGACACGAGCCGGGATGATTCGTGTCCCTG
>JBDTTO010000600.1:0-3183 GCA_039930585.1 Gemmatimonadaceae bacterium | reverse complement strand
ATTGAATGCCCAACGGTAAACGCACTGATAACCCATAACGCGCCCCGCCAGTCGCGCCGCCGATAAATCGCCGCCAGCGCGAACAAAAACAGAATGTGATCAGCCGCATCAAGCGCAACGATGTGATGAAATCCCACCTGCAGAAATGCCCAGAATTCGGAAAGCATATCAGCGCGCCGCAGTGAGAGTCGGAAGCGACCTCGCAATTGCCGCCTGATGTTGCACCAGCAGTGGATCGGGTGTGTTCAACTGCATCGCCTGTTTCATCATCGCTTCGGCCTCAACCGGCCGCCCTGATTTGTACAATGCCCACGCGACAAGATCGTAGCCGTAAATGTCTTTGCGCTGCTGCAGTTCTTCTTGTGCCTTTTCAAGCACTTCACGCACGCGCAGGTCGTGATCAAGCAAATACAAACTCCATGCGCGATGGTACGCGCCTGGTTGCGCAGTCACGGCCACTTCCAGCGTGTGGAAGTACTCGGTTGCTTTCGCTGTATCACCAATCGCAGCATACGCATCACCAACGATGCCCAGTGTGGCTGGATCCAACTGCTCACCAATTGCGCGCTCACCCCATTCAATAGCATCGCGATAGTCCTGGTTTCCCGACGACAGTCGCGCCATTGCGGCAAGTAAACGTGGATCATTGGGTTCAATCTTTAGTCCCGCGCGAAATGATTCTTCCGCCGCGCGCGGACGTCCGGCGCGCAAATCAAAATCGCCAAGACGCAACTCGAACCATGCCTGCGTTTCTTTCGTAACGTCGCGTCGCGTCAATGCTTCATTGCGCGCATCGGCCAAAATGCGTCGAGCTTCACGTGTGTGGTTGTTGAGTTCCAGCCACCGCGCCAGCCTGGGCGCGTTAGACAGATGTGCGCGCTCGGTCCACAACGAATCAAACATCCGGCTGGCCGTCGCATAGTCGCCAACTTCCATGCTGACTTCGCCCAGCAACGATCGATACTCTGGAATATCACTCTCGCGCTTCACAAGATCGCGCGCGACATCTCGCGCTTCAGTGAAACGATGTTGGGCCAGCAATACGGAGACGAGCGTTACAACGGTTCGACCGTTGCGTTGCATCCGCGTACCCATCGATTTTCGCGCATACTCCTCGGCGCGACCGTAGTCGTCATAGCTGCCGCCTTCGCGAGCGCGCTGCATGTACAACGCAGCCAACTGCCCCATTGCCAATGCAGAAACTGAATCTGCGGCCAACGCCTGCTTCCAGACTGCGATTTGTTCGTCGCGCACTGCAAGTTCTGAAAACCCGGATCGAACCACAGCGGACGTCGCGCGTTGCGACGCCCGCACGTGACGAGTGACCGTGAGAGCGCCCGCTGTGGCCGCCCCAGCCAGCAGGACGACACCCAATGTCACTCGCCGAGTGTTCATCGTGCCGCTTCCAGGTACGGGAAGGTCGTGAGATACGTGCGCGTGCTTGTGCTGATGTTGTCCGATGTCAAACCAGGCAACACGGCAGCGTTCGGATCTAGCAAGTTGCCGAAGATCGCAGTGAGGCCCGCGTCAACGACATCATCGTTCAGTTTGCGTCCGCCGTAACCATTCGCGAGTGCCCAGCTTAACCAACCCGCAGTGTTGCCGGCACGATTCGGAAAGACCATGAGCATGTCGGGCACGAGCACGGCCGCCAGTGTGTTTGCAATCGCAGGGCCGCGATTAAATGCATTCGTAAATGCCTTGATCTTGTCACCAAAACCATTGACGACGTCGGTAGCAGGCGCCGTGTTGTTGTGCAGGCCGTGATCGCGCTTCATGAAGAACACTTCGCTGACGAGTGGATTGCCCAATCGTTCAATCTGCTGATACGTTCGCGTGGTACCCGGACCCGTGGTGCCGCCCGTGTTGTTGTCATCGTCGCTGCACGCCGCAATGAGCGGCAATGCAAGCGCGGCGCAAAGAAGGCGCGCGGTTGTGTTGAATTGCATGGAGATTATTTCCGGAAAAGGAGTTGAATTGACGCGAGTTTGAAAGACGTGCAACCGATCGCGAATGCGTTATCGGCTGATGGTGCTCCACACGCCAAACTTCGCGGTGGGATCGGTGGACGCGAGCAACATCGTCTTCGGCAACTCAATGACAATCGAGAGCGCGTTAAACGGCTTCAGGAAATCGATGCCAGGAGTGCGAAACGCGGTGGCCGTTGGTGTTGACGGACCAGACAATGAACCCGTCGACGGACGACGATCCGGAATGATGTTGAAGAACTGCTCGAGGTCGATGACAAACGGGTCGGCGCGAAGGCCCGCGAATGTTTGCACTACGGTTGCTGAACCAGCGCTGCTGCCGACCGTGCCAGTGACTGTTGTGCCGGTCGAGATGAGTGCTGTCTTCGTACCTGTCATTACCGGTGCAACCGGTCCGCGTACTGTGTATTTCTGTGCGGCGCCAGTGCCTTCGTCGAACGTGACCTGGAACACCAGATCTTCCACGGCATCGCCGGTGTTGTCGACTTTGATTTGATACAGAAGATTCGGATCGAATGATGCATTGGAACCTGCAATTGGACTGGACGTCGTTACAATGAGTGCGATGCGATCCGCCGTGGCGCCGGGAAATGCATACACATCATTGATGTCCATGCGCGGATTGAGTTCGACTTCAGGAGTATCCTGATGGTCCGATGCATAGACGCGTGCGCCTGCGGCGAGCAAGGCGACGCCAGCGAGCGCGAAGATCGCTGCGCGAAACGGACGTCTGTTGATAGGAGGAACAGTCATGCGAAACTCCGGTGGGCGTTGAGCGTTGGTATGGCTCGGTTAATGCCAGCCGGAGCGCGGTTCTGCGCCGTACAGATTGGCTGGTCGTGTGGCTACGCGCCGGTTTTGAAATCGGATTCATTCGACTACTGCGCCACTCCAGTTTTCCACGCCTTGCGAAGGCGCGCGCCGCAAAGCGCCGACGCCTCGCCCCCGCCGGCCACGCTCAGCCGCGCGACAATTCCGTACAATGTCTTGCTCGCATTGATCCACGGATAAAATCCAAAAACTCCGGCGCTGCTAAAAGATCCGTCGCCAGTCTCGGGATCATCTTCAACCCAATGTCCCATCGAGTAGTGCCAATTCAATCGACCATCAATTGGTGAGTTGATGGCCGTGGGACATGTCGCGGGATTTGTGCATGTTGAATTCGTGCCAAGCAGCGCCGCGATGCGTAGTTGTC
>JBDTTO010000599.1:0-3183 GCA_039930585.1 Gemmatimonadaceae bacterium | reverse complement strand
ATGAACTGCGAAATGTAGGAGAGCAGCATGGGAATCGGGAATACCATGTCACTGGCCTGCGCACGCTGCTTTTCTTCGCCGTTCACGCGAGTAATGAGTGTGACACTGGCAAGGTCAGCCGGCACTGGCGCCGGTTTCCCAAGCGGGCAGAACGTATCCATGCCCTTCGCGCGCGCCCACTGTCCGTCGTTCTTCTGCAAATCGCGAGCGGTCACATCATTTAGCGCGATCAGATGCGACAATCCCTTCATCGCTTCTTCCTCGGTCGCCTTGCTGATCCTGTGGCCGATCACCAAGCCGATTTCACCTTCGAACTCAATGTGCGTGGAAACCGGATGCAATCGAATGGCTTCGCCCTCGTGAATGATGGATGAGGGTGGCTTGAGAAACAGCAACGGTTCCTTGGGCACGTCATTGCCCATTTCGGCAGCGTGTGCGCGATAGTTGCGACCGACGCAAACAATTTTTGACGGACGAAGCATGTGGATGAGATGAAGTGTGTTTACGAGCCTACGCCTTGCGCATAAAAACGCTGGACTTCAGGAAGCAACCGGGCCCACGGTCCTTTGAGACGACGGGCAGGCGGCAATCCCGACAGCAACTGCATTCCGTACTGCTTCGTGACCACGCGCGGATCAGAAATGACGATAACACCACGGTCAGTCGCCGTGCGAATAAGACGGCCGAAACCCTGCTTCAAACGCAGCGCCGCGTGCGGCAGCATGAATTCGCCAAACGAGTTTCCGCCGGCTGCCTCGATTGCTTCGCATTGCGCCGCCACCATCGGTTCGGTGGGCACACGAAACGGAAGTTTCGCGATGACCAACGCGCGCAACGCGTCGCCGGGCACATCAACACCTTCCCAGAACGATGCCGTTCCCAACAACACTGCGCGGGATGACTCCCGAAAGCGACGCAACAGCGCATCGCGCGAGTCTTCACCGTGCACGAGCAGCGGCCAGCGCGAATCGAAACCAAGCGCGCTTTCGCGCAACACGCGAGCCGCCTCACGAACATCGCGATGGCTGGTGAACAACGCAAAGACTCCACCATCGCTGGTTTTTGTCACATCGCGCACGTGCGTGATAACCGCCTGCAAATGCGCGGAAGGATCCACGTTGGGTGCGGGCAAATCTGTCGGCACTACCATCAACGCCTGCGTCGCATAGTCAAAGGGCGACGGAAACATGGCGCTGTACCGAGCCTTGTTGGAAGTGTCGAGTCCGAGGCGCTGCTCGAGAAAATCAAATCCCTTGTCGGTCGCGAGCGTCGCACTGGTGATGATGGTTGTTTGCACGCGCGCGAACAGATCATCACGCAACACCGGCGCGAGTTCCAGCGGGACACAATGCGCCGCGAGATTTCGATCAGGCCCCTGCTTGCCCGTGAACTCAATCCAGCGCACCACTTGCGGCCCGCTCGCGGGCGGACGCAACGCACGCTGCAGCGAATCACCAGCACCTTCAAGTCGACGACCCACCGCCCGCATCTCATTGATGAGCGGCGCCATTTCCTCCGACTTCTTCATGTCACTTTCGAGGCGCTCGCGAATGACCACGAGATTCTGCTGCAACGTCTGAATCTCTTTCAGCAAATCATCGAGCGCGCGGCCCAGCCCCATTTTCCAGACGCCATTCTCGTTGAACGCATCCGACAGGCGCATCATCTGCACACCGTCGTTCTGCAGCGCAATACTGAGCAGTTCGAACACCATGCTCGCACTGTCGCGCGCCGCCATGTTCGCAGGCATCAGCCGCTCGGTCACGAGGTCGAGACTCGCAACACTGATCAGATCCGAACCGGCGCCCAGGCGATCAATCAGCGCGGGCAATAGTCCTTTTCCGCGACGTTCCAATCGCGCGAACATACGCGACAACGCGCGACGCGTAATGGACGCTCCAAGATGCGCGCCCGCCGCATCCTCGAGATGGTGACCCTCGTCAATGATCAGTCGCTTGTACGCCGGTAACACGGCCGCATCTTCCCAGTTCTGCGTGGTACGACGCACGGCAACATCCGACAACAACAAATGATGGTTGACGACGACAACGTCCGCAGTCGCGGCCGCTTTGCGCGCATTAAACAGAAAACAGCTATCGTAAAACTGGCACTTCAAACGCCCGCACAAATCAGGTTCAGCGGCAACTTCGTCCCACACTTCACTGCGTGGAGGCGTCGCCAAATCAGACAACGAACCATCCTTGGTGCGTTCAGCCCACGCGGCAATTGTTTCGAGCTCGCTCAGTTGATTCGCTTCAAGCAGTGATGCGCCCGACGTACGCGTCTGTTCGAGACGTTGTTTGCAGAGATAGTTGCGCCACCCTTTGAGCAACGCAAATCGCACGGGCTGATCATCAAGCGCGAGTTGCAGGAACGGCAAATCCTTGTTGACCAGCTGCTCCTGCAACGTGATGGTGTTCGTTGACACCACTGTGCGTTCCTTGTTGGCCGCCGCCCAACGCAGTGCGGGCACAAGGTAACCAAGTGATTTTCCAACGCCCGTTCCCGCTTCCAGCAACGCGACGCTCGATCCGTTGTACGCATCAGCAACCGCACGCGCCATCGCACGCTGACTTGGACGATCTTCAAACGGTTGTCCGCTCGACAAACGCATCGCGGCTGCAATCAATCCTTCAGGACCCAAATCGTCGTCGACACTGCTTGCCGAAATGTCAACACGCTTCGCTTCCGCAGGCACTTCAACCACGACGTAAACTTTGGTCGCATCATTGTCGACGATGCCAAACCCAATGCCATTGCCGTGAATGCGCGCAGCAATTTCCATATCGGCATCGCTTGGCGCTAACCGGCCGGACGGATGATTGTGCAACAACATTTCGCCGCGTTCAGCAAATCCGGGCAGCGCCAGCACGCTACCGATATCGCCGCGGGCTACAACTCTCGCCGTGACAATTTGTCCTTTGTCATCAAGCTGCCCAACGAAACACACTTCATTGCCGCCAGCAAACTTGATGGCAGTTCGTATTGCAGCGGCCGCCCTGGGTTCAAGGCGGGCTTCGCCGAGTGTTGCGGAACGTACTCGAGGTTCAGCTGCGGGCGTTCGGAGTCGTGGCAAAATTCCAGCTTCAGGTTTTGCGCGGCTTTTTCTTCGCGGCCGGGAACAATACGTTGTTCAGAATAAGACGATATCCTGGCGAGTTCGGATGCAACGACAAATCTGTC
>JBDTTO010000598.1:0-3188 GCA_039930585.1 Gemmatimonadaceae bacterium | reverse complement strand
CCTGCGTAATCGGAATACCCATCGTTTCGAAGTATCCGGATCCACCAATCTCAATTGGTACATCCATCACCGGTCTCATTGCATTCGGTGCGTCCGCTTCCCCCTGAACGGCTCCATGCCACACACTCACGCCGTAGAACGGTGGCAGAAGCATTGGCGAAGTGGATTGAATTTCTGGAAACTCACGCAACCGCCTTTCGAGCTCCCGGCCCATGGCGAGGATTTTTTCGGGAGTGCCGGACTTGGTGACGTCCCACGCAACCGAAGCGATGGACAGATGCGTGGCCTCGTAACCAAGCGATTCATTCTGCAATGACATAAGGCTGCGCGACACGAGTCCGGCGGCTACCAGCAACGTAAGGGACAGCGCGACCTGCGAAGCGACGAGACCATCGCGCAAACGTGTTCGAGAGCGGGTTTGTGACCCGGCTCGTGCGCTTGCGCGTGCGGACTTCTCTTTGCTCGCGTTGGCGGCAATGAGCGCAGGCGCAACACCAAAGCACACGACACAAAATACCGTCACCCCAATAGCAATGACAAAAATACTCACATCGATGCGCAAGAGATCCAGCCTTGGTAACTGCTGTGGGGCGAACCACACGACAGCGCGAATCAACGCGACTGCAACGGCCGTGCCGAGCACGCCGCCCGTTACCGCGAGCATCATGCTTTCGGTCAGCAACTGCCGAACAATTGACCAATAGCTTGCGCCCAACACTCGTCGCAGGGCTAGTTCGCGAGCGCGCTGCCCCGCACGCAGCAGAAACATGTTGGCGATATTCACGCAGGCAATGAGCAGGAGCAATGCAACCGCAGCGCTCAGGAGTGAAAGCGCCGGGCGCGCGTCGCCTACGACAACATCCATGAAGGGTTTTCCGGATGCTCCCTTGAGATGGTAGACCGGATGCAGCCGGTTGGCCTCGCGGAAGTACTCCATTTGTGCAGTATTGAGACTCACGCCGCGCTTGAGACGAACAACGGCCAACGTTTGCCGCGAATCATTCGCGGCCATGGGCGTCCAGCATTCGACGCCCAATGGGTAGTCCAGGCCCGGCGGAGCCACACCGACAATTGTGTATACAACGCGCGTGTATGGCCACATGAGTTGCCGTCCGACAACACTTGAATCACCGCCGTACCGGGACTGCCAGGCACGGTAGCTCAACACCATTGGCGGCGCTGCGCCAAAATCTTCATCGGCATCAACAAAAAGACGCCCGAGGAATGCGCGGGCACCCAGCACGCTGAAATAGTTTGCGGTTACGTCCGAAAGATTCAAGATGCGCGTTTGCTCGCCTTCAACAAACGGGCTTTGCGCCGTGCCCCAATGTCCAACACCCGCAATATCGGTTACCGAATTCAACCGGTGTCGCATTTGGCGAATTACCGTGGCCGGGGGCGACACTTCGATCGATGGAATTTGGTACGAAGTGAGTACCGCCAGCTGCTCTGGTTGCAACACGGGCATTTGTTGCAGAACCACAGCCCGGGTGGTGGTGAACATCGCCACGGCCGAGCCAATACTGATGGACAGCACGATGAGAACGGCAATCGGGAAACCGGGAGTTCTCCTGAATCCTCGCCAGGCAATTCGGAAATCGTGGGCAATTCGTTCCATGCAGCGCGCTCCGCGAAACCATCGATGACTTTTGCAACCACGGGTCATGCAGAAAACCCGCGACCGATTTTGCACCCCAGGGCAATCCCCAAAGAAAGTGGCGCAGTCGCGGATTCTTCCACGGCTGCGCCACCAGGTGCGCGAACTTTCGCGCTATTGTACCATCACACGCAGTTACGGCGTAATCGTCGCCGGCTTGCCCGGTGCTTCCTTGCTGCCGTTCTTGACGTAGATGTCCAGCCAGGCCGTCCAGCGCGCCCACTGATCAAGAATGGTTTCCTTCGTGGCCGGACCATGATCTTCGTACGGATACATGTAGAGCGCGGCGTTTTTGCCGTTCGCCATCAGCGCCTGCATCATGCGCACCGAACTGATTGGATCCGTGCCCACGTTCTGATCTTCCAGCGAGTGATACATCAGCAACGCGCCTGACAGTTTGTCGGCTTCGAGAAACGGCGACATTTCCAGATACATCTGCGGTGCTTCCCAGATGTCGCGACGTTCACTCTGGAATCCGTTTGGCGTCAACGTGCGATTGTACATGCCGTCGCCGGCAATGCCCGCCTTGAAGAACGGGGTGTGTGTCATCGCGTTCACGGTGCTGAACGCGCCGTAGCTGTGTCCACCAATGCCCAAACGCGTGCGATCGATGAATCCCTGTTTATCCAGTTCATCAATGACGGCCAGCAGGTTGCTTTGCAGATCCGAGATGTAGTTGTCGTTCATGCGACCCGCGACGCCAATGATTGGCGGATCGAAGTTCGCAACGGCGTAGCCCTGCGTGACGAGGAAGTCGAGTGAACGCACACCCGCTGCCGGGAAACGATTGATGTTTTGATTGCGCACGCTGCGATCGTAGCCAGCCTGCTCCGTGTACTCGTACGGGTAGAACCAGAACATGGCCGGCAGTTTCGTACCCGCCTTGTAATCCTGCGGCAGTGACAGATCGACGTAGAACTTGATGCCATCCGCACGCGTCACCTGAATCTTCTTGTGAATTGCGTTGGTTACTTCGGGCGTCATGTCCTTGTTCTCGGTCAGCTTCGTGAGCTGGCCAGTCTTCATGTCACGCACGTACGAATCAGGAACCGTCTTCGGACCTTCACGCACGACAATTGCGCGTGAGAAATCATCGTCGAGCGGTGCGCCAACGGTTTCGTTCATGTCCGTTGCGCTTTCAAACAACATCGACTTCTGGCCGGTGCGAATTTCAACTTTCTCGACAAAGTTGCGTGGCGCGTTCTGCAACCAGTTTTTGTTGTAGCGCGTGCCTTCGAGATAGACGAACTTGCCGTCGGTCGAAACAAGTGCGACTGGATTGCCGGTGTGGCCGCGCTTCGTCATCAGGGTGCCGGGATTCGTGTAAAACGACAACGAATCATCAGCACCGCCGCGTCCACCGCCGCCGCCACCTGCGCCGCCGCGACCACCACCGCCACCAACGGACGCCGTCACTGCGCGCTGGCGCCAGATCGGGAAGTGTTTCGTGGGATCATCCATCGAGACCGCGTACACCGAACCCGTGCCGTTCACGTTTTCGGCAGCGAACAACATCTTGCCGTCATCGCTG
>JBDTTO010000597.1:0-3195 GCA_039930585.1 Gemmatimonadaceae bacterium | reverse complement strand
AGCTCATCATCGACAACCACGTCTTCAAGGTGAAGCCGCGCGTCATCGTGTGTGTCCCGAGCGGCATCACGGAAGTGGAGCGACGCGCGGTGCGCGACTCCGCACTTGGTGCCGGCGCGAAGGAAGTGTTCATGGTCGCGGAGCCGATGGCAGCGGCGATCGGTGTCGGCCTTCCGGTGGAAACACCGACGGGCAACATGGTCATCGACATCGGCGGCGGCACGACGGAGATCGCGGTCATCGCGCTGTCGGGCATCGTCAGCGACACGTCCATCCGCACGGGCGGCGACGAACTCGACATCGCCATCGTGCAATTCATGCGCAAGAATTACAATCTGCTGATTGGCGAACCAACGGCCGAGCAGATCAAGATTCAGATTGGATCCGCATATCCAACTGGTGATGAGCGCGAGATGGAAGTGAAAGGACGCGATCTTGTTTCCGGCATTCCGAAAACAGTGCGCGTTCACAGCAGCGAAATTCGCGAGGCGGTGCAGGAACCCATTCAGCAGATTGTTGATGCCGTTCGTCGCGCGCTTGAAATCACGCCGCCGGAATTGGCGTCGGATATTGTTGATCGTGGTATTGTCATGACCGGTGGTGGCGCGCTCATTCGCGGTCTCGACGTGCTGCTCAGCCAGGAAACCGGCTTGCCCATTCACGTGGACGAAGATCCACTCACGTGCGTTGTGCGCGGCTGCGGCAAGATTCTTGACGACGAAGAGAAGTACTGGTCCGTCCTGACCACCTGAGATCTTTGTGGCGCGCGCAGTTCGGACAGCGAGTCAACTCGATACAGGACTTTTGATCGCGTGCGGCGTGTTGGCCGCCGTAGCACTGATCATGCCCAGTTGGATGCAGGAATCTGTTGCGACCGCCATTCGGCGGTCGGTGCTCGCGCCGTTGGTCAATGTGCAACAGAAAGCCGAAGTCATGCGCACGACAATTGTCACGCGGGATTCGGTGCAGCAGGTCGCGGGCGCATCAGTTGGTTCGGCGCTTACCGCACCTGAACTTGCAGAAGAAAACGTGCAGTTGCGACAGCTCATTGGATTGGGTTCGCGACTGAAGCACGGTTTTGTTTCCGCAGAAGTGTTGCGAACCGGAACGCTTGATCGCGAATTCACACTGACCGTAAGTCAGGGCAGCAACGCCGGCGTCGAACTATTCACGCCGATTGTTACTGCTGATGGACTCGTCGGAAAAGTTGTCACGGTTGATCCAACATTCAGCACGGCGATCAGTTGGGCGCATCCCGATTTTGCCGTAAGCGGCATGAGCGTCGACGGCGCAGCATTCGGCATTGTGAAGCCACACCTCGGCACTGGTGCGCAACGTTGGTTGCTTGAATTGCACGGTGTTCCGTTTCGCGCACCACTGAAAGTCGGAACGGAGATTGTGAGTTCCGGACTTGGTGGTACGTATCCGCGCGGCATTCCAATTGGCACCGTGATCGGTGAACTGCAAACCACTGAAAAGTGGGTTCGCACATACATGCTGAAGCCTGCCGTGTTACCAAACACACCGGGTCCTGTGCTGTTGATGATTCCGTCGCGATCCGCAAAAGACGTGAACGGCGTGTGGACTACGTTGGCGTCGTCGGACAGTGCAGCACATTCCATCGTGATGGCGGGAGATTCGATGGCGGCCCGCAAAGCCGCGATGGACGAAGTGGCCGCCCGAAATGCAGCGCGTGATTCTGCAGTGGTCGACAGCGTCGCGAACGACAGTCTGGCGCGTTTGGGATTGCCACCTCGTGCACCAAGTGCGTCCAGAGTGGACACGACGAAAAAACCAGCGCCGCGCGATACAACAAAGCGAGTCTCGCGTCCAGACACCGCGGGCAAACCCAAGCCGACAACCGGACCGCCACCCCCGTTTGACGAAGATTCAGTGGACTACATATGGCTGTAAGGTCGCAGCCATCGGGTGCGGCAACATCAGCACAAGCCATCGTTGGTTTTGCGCTCCTGTTAATCGCACACTTCACTGTGCGCCCGCTCATTGGCGGTCGCGCTCCAATCGACTTCCTCGCAATCGCAGTGTTGTTCAGTGCCGTGCGACTTCGTCCGGGTGCAGCAGCTCTGCTGGGATTTGCCGTCGGATTAACGGTTGATGCGCTGCGTCCTGATTCATTTGGTGCGGCAACACTTGCGTTCACACTAGTTGGTTACAGTGCGTCGTGGCTCAAGGCCGTCTTCTTTGCCGATCACGTTGCGCTGACTGGTCTATTTGTCTTCGCGGGCAAATGGGTGTACGACGGGGTATACAATCTGGCCGGACCGCGCATCGGTGGCCTCGATCTGGTGTTGCAACTTCTGTTGTGGACACCATTGGCCGCGGCGCTTACGGCGTTGGTTGCGGTGTTGTTGTTAACCGTGTTTCGTCCGCTGTATCGACCGCACACGAAGTAAGGCGTTCATGGACCTGATCGGGCCTACGTCATGAGCCACCATCCAAACGAAGTTTTGCAGCGCGCGCGTGGCGCGCAGCGTGCTCACACTCGTGTTCGTGGCGCTCGCAAGTGCGTTTTTTCGCGCGCAGGTTGTGCGCAGTGAAGAGTTCGCGCTGCAATCCGAAACCAATCGCCTGCGCGAAGTGCCGTTGCCGGGTGCGCGCGCCATCATTTACGATCGTCACAACGAACCTATCGCCGAGAATATTGCGGGATACTCGGTTTCGATTTTGACGCCGAAAGAGGATTCGTTGCGGTCGGCGTTACGTGCCTTGGCTCGTGTGGTGAACATCGACTCGGCGCAGCAGGAACGTGTGGTGAAACGCTTTCGCCAATCGCCCGCTCGCCCCGCTGTGATTTACAATGATGCGACGTTCGAGATCGTGTCGGTGCTCGAAGAACATCGGGTTGAATTTCCGGGGCTCATTATTCAGAGTGCGCCCAAGCGATTTTATCCGGACGGTCCAGCGGTTGCCGCATTTGTTGGATATACCGGCGAAATTTCGCAGCAGGATTTGCTGAAGGAAAAGTTCGAAGATTATAAAGCCGGCCAGCAGGTGGGCCGAGCTGGTCTGGAGTTGCAGTATGAGGATCGGTTGCGTGGCAAAGAAGGCATGCGATTTGTCGAAGTTGACGCGAAAAACCGCGTCGTGCGCGAGTCGGGCGTGCGTCCGGACGTTGCACCTGAGGCACCGGCGCCGCTGCACACCAATATCGACATGGATCTGCAGCGCTTTGCG
>JBDTTO010000596.1:0-3204 GCA_039930585.1 Gemmatimonadaceae bacterium | reverse complement strand
TCGTGAGGCCAATCGTTCCCGGCAGCGCTGCACTCGCGTTGTTTGGTGAATACGGCAACACCGGCAACCAGATCGCGTTACCGAGACGTTCCGCAATTCCCTGCGCGATTTTTTCGCCCATCAACGTGTGGCCACCGTTCACGTTTTGTGGGCCACGCTGTTCGGTGCCGCCCGTGTACACGAGCGCCGTTGTTTTTCCGGCCTTCAGTGCTTCGCGCACTTCGGGCCACGTCATCATGGCGAATTCGAGTACGGGCTTTTTCGGTTTCTTCTTGCTGATGTCAGGTGGCGTCTGCGCGGCTGCGGCGCTGGTCAACACGGTGCTCGTCAGCACAGTGCTTCCCGCGAAGGCCAGGGCCGCGAGAGCGATTGACGCAGATGCAGCCAGGCGGCGGGGAAGACGGGTCGGCTTTGTCGAAATCATGTTACTCGCGAAGGTGGGTACAGCGATTCGCAGGGCGGGAGGTTAAGAGTGACGTTCTGGATACGCGAGAGCAAGCGGGGGCGCTGCGACTGACCCGATTCGCTTGGTAGCGCGCGAGCGAAACGCAGCATCAATTCGTATCTCTGCTATCAATTCCTTCCCGCGAGGTTTTATGCGCTTCATCGTTCCGACCACTGCCGTTGTTGCGGCACTCGGCATCGGCTACGCCGCCGGCCGCATTCCGATGGCGACCGCTCACGCCGAATCAGTTTCTGCCAATCCTGAGTCAAGTCAGCATCTGAATCACAGTATGGACATTGGTGGTCCATCCATGCCTGGCTTCGTTCAATCAGCAACCATTCCGGCCTCCGGCACGACTGCGCCCGAACGGATTGCAAAATCGCCGCGTCACGCGGAATGGGTCGCCATCAAAACGAACGCAACCGATAGTGTGATGGCGTGGGTTGTGTATCCGGAGCGCAAAGATAAAGCGCCCGTTGTTATCGCAATTCACGAGAACACCGGCATCAATACGTGGACACGTTCTGTTGCTGATCAACTTGCGGCTGACGGTTTCATTGGGATCGCGCCCGATCTCACAACGATGAAACGCACGGGTGATCTGAAAGCCGATCCTGCCGCGGATGCAGGGCGTGCCGCAATTGGTTTGATCACGCCAGAGATCGGTAACGCGATCATCGACGCGGTTGCGAAATACGGAATGGCACTTCCGGCAGCGCAACCGAAGTACGGCATTGTTGGTTTCTGCTGGGGCGGTGGTCGTTCATTCATGCACGCGGTACACGCGCCGGGACTTGGCGCATCGGTCGTGTATTACGGCACGCCACCAACCGCTGAACAGATGGCGGCAATTAAGGCGCCGGTGCTTGGATTGTACGGCGGCAATGATGCGCGCATCACGTCAACAATCCCTGCCACTGATTCGGCGATGAAGAAGGTTGGTAAATCGTACGAATCGTTTGTGTTCGAAGGCGCGGGGCACGGTTTCCTGCGCGCTCAGGATCAGACGCCCGCCAATCAGAAAGCGGCGGAAGATGCGTGGCCGAAAACGATCGCGTTTTTTCGCGCGAAGCTGGGGAAGTAAACTGCGCAATCAGCGAACTGAACCCTGAGTCTTCACTGGCTCAGGGTTTTTCGTTTTTCTTGTGGCTTGCCGAGGAATAGGAGCTCGTAATGTCAATTACATCAATTCATCCGTTGAGCTCATTGTTCGGTCAACTCCCCAGACTCAAGTTGCGAAATCAGATCGAGCAGTCCACTTGCTTCCCACCAGCGATTGCGGGCGCCATCAGTTAGCGGCAACAATACGCCCGCGTTTGTCAACTGTTCAATTGCTTCGTACACGCGACTCTTGGCTCTCTTCGTGGCAGCGACGGCAACTGGCGCTGAGATCATTGGATGCGCTGGTAGCTGGTCGATAATCATCCATGCCACTGAATCGGAGCGCGGTGGCGCACTGACTGATCGCAATTGCTGTCGCCAGATTTCTTGCTGGTTTTTTACTGCGTCGAGATACATCTGTGCAAGTTTCGCAGCCCTGAAAGTTGCTGATGCAAAGTGCTCGATCCATTTGATGACGTTTTCTCCACGAAACTCCGTGAGTCCGTCGATGTAGCGACTCTTGGCGCGTGCGAAAATCAGGCTGATGGGTGGAAGAAATTGCGGGGCAATTCCGCGGCGTCGAAGGACTACGTGTACCAGTGCGCGACCGGTTCGACCGTTGCCGTCATCAAATGGGTGGATGGTTTCGAACTGCGCGTGCACCAGTGCTGCTTGTACAAGGGGCGGCAGCGTGTCGTCATTGATCGACGCACAGAGGTCTGCGAGAAGAGTATCGATTGATTCTGGAGGCGGCGGAACGAAGTCGGCGCCACAGGGAGTGTAGTCATTCCCGCCAATCCAGTTTTGTCCCGCTCGAATTTCTCCGGCAATTTTGTGCTGTGCCGTTCGCTCGAAGAGTCGTCTGTGGATCGAAACGATTTCACTTTCTCCAAACCACTCAGCTTCGGCAGCGTGATCGACGGCCAGGTTCATGGCGTCGATGTTTGCGAGAATTTCCGACGCTGTTGCGCCAGGCTTCATACCGGATTCTGAGCGTGCTTCCGCTCGTGCAAGTTCGCGCACACCAACCTGCATCCCCTCGACTTTTGAAGATGCGATGGACTCTGTGCGAAGGAGCAGCCTTGCCAACGGAGCCAACGCATTTCCACCCTCGTCGTTGAGCTGTCTGACGGCGCGCTCGGCTTCCGCAATCACTCCCGCGAGAGCAATTGGTAGCTGAAGCTCCAATGAAGACAGCTCCGCTGGGACGAACGCCTGATACTGGCACGCGCGTCGATGTCGGGCTGGCGCGTGGATCGTCGGGTCGGATGCCCACATTCTGGAAAGCAGGATACCTGGCATGTACCTGGCGTTGTTGGTCTTGGGCGAGTCTGGCGCGGACGTAAACGGAGCCGAAAATGGCCTTTAGTACCGTTTAAACAATAAACAGAACTATGGCACCACGCTATTCCCGGATCCAAAGATTCGTAATAGCGCCGATTCAAGTGCCGAACCGTCGTATCACGCATTGACTACCTACCCGCGCGTCCGTACCCTGCGACTCTCACCTACCCCTGCCTTGGATATGTCGACTCGTAGAGACTTTCTCAAAACGGGAGCAGTGGCCGCCGCCGCATCAATTGCCGGCCCACGACTGCTCTCCGCTGCCGACGGCCGGCCGCTCATTCATCAGCCGTATCTCGAAGCGCCCGCGACCG
>JBDTTO010000595.1:0-3219 GCA_039930585.1 Gemmatimonadaceae bacterium | reverse complement strand
GCTGTACGATGTGCCCGCGCAGGACCCGATGGTGTTTCTCGGAGCGCCAGTCGCGCTTGGCGCTGTGGCACTCGTTGCGTGTTACATCCCCGCGCGACGCGCGACGCTGGTGAGTCCGATGACGGCGCTCAGGCAGGATTGAGAGAGCGGATAGATTGGAGAGTGTTCATTTCGATTGGCGCGCGAGGGCGGGAGTGGATGTCTTGCTCCGCATCGTCACTTAATCGTCACTTAATCGTCACTTAGCGTTCAGGGTTTAGGGTTCAGAGTTCAGGGTTCAGGGAAAGGGCCGGACCGAAGAGTTAAGAATAGAGAAACGCAGAATTGAGAGTTCAGAATTCAGATTGAAAAGAAAAGAGCGCCCGATCACGATCGGGCGCTCTAACACATAGAATCGGTTCCTTCGTTTATCCGTTCGCAGCCGCCGCGTGCATCGCTGCAGGATCAATGACCTGCGTGTCGTTTGGATCAGCGTTAACGGTCCAATCGTGCGCCCAAACACCAATCGAATCGATCACCTGTGCGAGCGCCTGACCTTTATCGGTTAATGCGTATTCCACACGCACCGGTGTTTCGGGCACCACCGTGCGACTGCAAATGCCTTCGCTTTCCAACTCATGCAACCGCTCGCTCAACATGCGATCGGTGATTCCAGGAATGCCGGCGCGCAAATCAGCGAAACGCGCCGTGGACTTCAACAGCAAAAAAATGATTGCCCCAGACCACCGGCGACCAATGAGCTCAACGGCGCGATGGAACTGGGAACAGACTAGGGGTCGATTGTTCATAGACATAAAGCTGCCTTAAAATGGGTCTTGACGCTAGTAACTACATAAAATATAGTTACTTCTTGAAAGAAGTGTCGGACGAAAGTTAGTGCACGATGCGCAAACGGCCGACCGAACAACAGGTACAAAACCACCAGAAGGCCATAAAGATGATTGCCGCAACTTCGATCCTTTCAGTTACCGAAGCCGCCGAACGTCGCCGCTCCATTCGCGCGTTCGAGCCTGAGCCCATAGCGCGCGAAACGCTGAACCAGATCCTGGACGTCGTTCGTTTGGCACCATCCGCCTTCAATGTGCAGCCGTGGCGCTTCATTGCCGTGGAGTCGCCCGATCTCAAGGCCGAATTGGCTGCTGCTGCCTACAACCAGCGCCAGGTTCACTCGGCACCAACGGTCCTTGTCTTGTACACCGACATGGCTGATGCGCTTGATCGCGTGGACGAACTCCTGCACCCGGGCATGGATGAAGCCCAAAAGGCAGCCGCCCGCGCCACGATTCTCAAGAACTTCGGGGCCATGACCCCGGAAGCTCAGGAAACCTGGGCCGCATCGCAAGGGAATATCGCGCTGGGATACCTGCTGCTGGCCATCGAATCGCACGGTTATCAGAGCTCGCCGATGCTGGGATTTGATCCGGCCCGGGTGAAAACGATCCTTGGCTTGCCGGACAATGTCCGCGTCCCGGCGATTATCGCGCTGGGCAAAGGTACCGAAGGCGGTTTTGAGCACCACCGCCATTCGCTCAACCGGATCAGCACCTTTCTATAGATCGACAGCTCGCAAATAAGATAAAAAGCCGGCCAGACGTTCGACGCAGGGACAGTCTCAACCTGTGTGGCCATGTATCTTCGGATATGTGGCCACTTTCTTGTGTTATTGCCGTAGAGTGTCCAATCAGCGCCATTAACGTTGGTGTGATTCAGCCATCCAACGGCCAAGAGACCGTGCGATGCCATTGCTGCGCCCAGTTGGATTAGTCCAATGAGGTCGTGAACGCTCCGGCTTTTTTCGGTGTCCTATTTCGGCCAACCCTTCCTTCCAGCTCTGGCCAATGTCCCGTTTTTCAAGCGCCGTGACTCGATCGACTGCTAAATCCAACACTCGCATTCGTACTCGCCGGCGCGCCGGCTTTACGCTGATCGAAATCCTCGTGGTGATCGTGGTGATCGCCATTCTGGCCACGCTCGTGGCGCCCAACATTTTCAAGAATGTGGGCGAGGCCAAATCGACAACGGCCAAGGCGCAAATCGAGAACCTGAGCAGTGCGCTGGACGCTTATCGCCTGGATAACGGCACGTACCCGACGTCGCAGCAGGGACTCGACGCACTCACGTCGCTGCCAACGATTGATCCGCCGGCCAACTGGAAACAGCCATATCTGCGAAAGGCCGTACCCAATGACCCGTGGGGCCGTCCGTACATCTATGTCTTTCCGGGCGAATCGAATCCAATGGGCTTTGACCTCATTTCGTATGGCGCTGATGGAAAGCTGGGCGGTGACGGCGAAGATTCCGACGTCCTGAGCTGGAAGTAGGACCGAGTCGGGAACGAGGGCGCACGCGCCATGCCGACGTACGCGTACGAAGCCGTCACAACCGCCGGCAAGAAAAGCAAAGGGCGCGAAGAGGCATCGAGTACCGGTGCACTAACGCAGTCGCTGGAAGCGCGTGGTCTGTTCGTGCTCACAATCGCCGAAACAAGTGGCGAAGCGAGTGCGCTCAAATTTCGGTTTGGACGGAAGCGCGAAGTACTCGAAGCCACACGCGCGCTCGCAACGTTGTTGCCGGTTGGTATGCCGTTGTCGCAGGCATTGAACGCGGCAACAGGTGTCACCTCGGGCGATGTCAAAGCCGCAATGCAGGATGTACGCACGCACGTTGAGCGCGGCGAAACATTGAGCACCGCGCTCGCACGTCATCCGCAATTGTTTCCACCGATTTACATCGGATTGGTGCGCGCCGGAGAACGCAGCGGCGATGTTGATACCACATTTGCGCGACTGTCCGAACAGCTCGAACGCGAAGAAGCCATTCGCGGCAAGGTTTTATCGGCGGCGATTTATCCGATTCTGCTGGCAGTTGCAGGAACGGCCGCCGTTTGCGTGCTGATGTTGTTTGTGTTGCCGCGCTTTGTTGGACTGTTGCAAGGCAGCGGCGCAAAACTTCCCGCGTCAACCACGCTGTTGCTCAACCTCTCCGCATTTTTGCGACGGGTGTGGCCGGCGTTTTTGTTGATACCGGTGGTGTTCGCATCGCTGTCCGCCTGGATTACCACGAGCGAAAAAGGCGCGCGTTTCTGGTCGCGTTTTCTGCTCGCAGTTCCACTCGTAAACACGCTTCGCCGATACGCATTGGCCGCGCGCCTTTCGCGATTGCTGGCCGTGTTACTGGGCGGCGGTGCACCGTTGCTGGTCGCACTGGATGATACGATTG
>JBDTTO010000594.1:0-3219 GCA_039930585.1 Gemmatimonadaceae bacterium | reverse complement strand
ACAACAGAGCCTGCGCTGCTAATTTCAGTTGCGCACTGCGCACCGATTGCGTGACTTTCGGAAGGCGCGCCGAAACAAACGTGCCCCGGCCTCGCTGTGATTCGATGTAGCCCAATGCTTCGAGCTCGTCGTACGCTTTCTTTACCGTGAGTGGCGCAATCACCAACTGCTCACTCAGTTCGCGGTGCGACGTGAGTCGCTCACCCGGCTGCAGCCGGCCACCCGCAATCGCGTCCATGATCTGCCGCATGATCTGGCGGTAGATGGGAAGGTCGTCAGCGGGGTTGATGGCCAGATACATATAAGTGATATATAACAGTATATCACTTGGGCCGGTCAAGCCCGCCCAGAAAGTTTGCTCGCAGCTGGTGGAATCACTAATGCATGACTTATCCGCGATATCGCTCAACCCGACGGTTTCGCGCGCGGTCTGATCATGCATATTGTCTGCACCAGGTTCCTCCGCGCCGCTGCGTTACCTCGCCCTGCGTTCGCCTGCTGGCCCCCCGCTCGATCAAGGACTCCGCACGTGATGAATTCTCTCCGCATTCGTGAACGCGGCGCGTTCACGTTGTCCACCAACGCAACGAGCACCTCGTCGTTGCGCCGAATCGCGTTAAGCGTCGGTGTGCTCGCGCTCAGCGCCGCGACATCGCTCCCGACGTCCACCGCGAACGCACAACAAGGCTCGGCGCCCGCCGTCGCGAAACCGACCGGCACCAATTCGCAGGGCAAAAAGATTCTCGGCGTCAACGACTACACGCGTTGGCGCAGCATTGAAAACGCGCTCATTTCCGGCGACGGAAAATGGGTGAGTTACGGACTGCGATATACCAATGTGCCGACTGCCGACGGACGTCCAGCGTTGCACCTGGTCAATCAGAGCAATGGTCGCGATCTCGAAATTGCGAACGCGTCAAACGCAGTGTTTTCGGCAGACTCGCGGTTCATCGCGTATCAGGTCGACGTTCCAGCGGTGCGCGGTGGCGGACGTGGCGGTCGAGGCGGTGCGCCTGGCGCAACAACGCCCGATAGCAGTGCAGTGCCGCCCGGACAACCACCGGTTGTGCCACCTGCAACACCACCGGGAATTCCACCGGTTGTTGATACGGGTGTTGTGAGCGGTCAGGGCGGACGTGCTGGCGCCGTCGCACCCGCACCGGCCGCACGTCGTTATGAATTGCGCGAACTCGCAACGGGGCGCACGCAGGCATGGGCAGAAATGCAGTCCGCTTCATTCTCGCCGGCGTCAACGCATTTGTTGCTGCGTCGCCGAGCTGATGGCGGCGGTGGTGGTGGTGGTGGACGTGGTGGAGCGCCCGGTGGTGGCCCGCCAGGCGGCGGAGCTGGTGGTGCAGGAGCGCCAGCCGCGGGCACTGCGGCACGTGGCACCGATGTCGTATTGCTCGACCTCGGCACGGGACGCAGTCAGTTCCTCGGCAGCGTTGGCGACATTTCGTTCAACAAGAAAGGCGATCTGCTTGCGTACACCGTTGATGCAACCTCACGCGACGCGAACGGATTGTATGTGCTTGATCTGACAACGGGTCGCACCGAAGTGCTCGACAACGATTCGCGCAATTACAATCGGTTGACGTGGACCGAAGACGGCACGGGCATCGCCGTATTGAAGGGAAAAGACGTTGACAAGATGCGCGAGCGTGACAACTCACTCATTGCATTTGGGAACGTGCGTTCGGCATTCGGCAACGCAGAACTTGCGCCGGCACGATTTGATGGTACCGCCGCGCAGGGAATGCCCAAGGGGTTTGTCATCAGCGACAAGGCGACGCTTACCTGGAGCAGCGACAACAAACGCGTGTTCCTCGGCATCATTCAACAGAGCGCCGCGCAGGATACCGCGCGTCGTCGCAGTGCAGATTCGGTGCCCGATGTTGATGTGTGGCGCACGCAGGATGAACGCATTCAGTCGGTGCAGATCACGCGCGCGGATGCGGACCGCAACTTCACCTACCGCGAAGCGTTCGACGTCGGTGCGAGCAAGTACATCCCGCTGACCGACAGCACGATGCGCGATCTCGAACTGGCGCCAGAGGGTAAGTGGGCTGTTGGTCGCGACACGCGCGGTTACATCTCCGATTACAAGCGTCCGTCTGCCGATATCTATCGTGTGAACACGATGACCGGCGAACGCACGCTGATGTTCAAGAATCAGTTGCTCGGCAGCGGCGTGCTTGGTATTTCGCCCGATGGCAACAAGTATCTGTATTGGCAGGACGGCAAGTATCAGGCGTACAATCTTGATGCGGCTACGTCAAAAACTCTGGGCGTCGCGGCGCCAAGTTTTGTGGATATGGAGTACGATCATCCAGGTCCGAGGCCGTCGTACGGAATTGCCGGATACACCAGCGACATGCAGAACATTATTGCGCAGGGACGTTATGACTTGTGGGTAGTGCCGCTTGATGGCTCGTCACCCGCGCGCAATCTGACAGGCAACGCGACGAAGAACGAAATGCGTTTCCGCTACGTGCGCACAGACCCGATTGACCCGCTGTCGCCACGTACTGCGGCATCACGCGCTATCGATCTCAGCAAACCCATCACGTTGTCGGCGTACGGCGAATACACGAAGAAATCTGGTTTCTACGAACTCAAAGACGGACAGCTGCGCGAAATCGTGTACGAAGACGTTTCATTCAGCAATCCGGTAAAGGCCGCAAAGGCCGATCAGTATCTGTTCACGCGTCAGACGTTTTCGGAATTTCCTGATATCCGCGTATCCAACGGCGATTTCAAGAATTCAAAAAAGATTTCCAACGCGAATCCGCAGCAAGCCGAATACGCGTGGGGCCGTCGCGTGCTGTTCGACTTCAAGAACAAGGATGGATTGCGGTTGCAGGGCATTCTCGCGTTGCCGGATGATTATAAAGATGGCGAAAAGCGTCCGATGATCGTGAACTTCTACGAAGACAATTCGCAGAACATGCACCGCTACAACGCGCCATCATACATCACCGGCATGGGGGCATCACCAATGGAAGCCGTGAGTCGCGGCTACATCACCATGTTGCCGGATATTCACTTCCGCACGGGTAACTCGCACAGCGACATGCTGGAGTGTGTTGAAGCCGCTACGAAAAAAGTGATCGAGATGGGTTACGCCGACCCGAAACACATTGGCATCAACGGTCACAGCTATGGTGGTGAGGGTGCGGCGTTTATCGGCACGCGCTCACGCATGTTTGCGGCCGTTGG
>JBDTTO010000593.1:0-3229 GCA_039930585.1 Gemmatimonadaceae bacterium | reverse complement strand
ATCCGACAGGCGATCAATACCCACGGCACATCAACACCCATTGGTGACTCGGCAGAATGTTTTGCTGTGCGCGCTGTGTTTGGCGATGCGACCGACAAGATCGCGGTGACGTCAACCAAGAGCATGACGGGGCACATGCTTGGCGCGGCGGGCGCGGCCGAAGCCGTGCTGTCAGTGTTGAGTATCGTACACGGGATCGTGCCACCAACCATCAATCTTGAGTCGCTTGATCCGCAGTGCGCCGTAAATGTTGTTGCGAACAAGGCGCTCAAACGCGACATCAAGGTGGCGCTCAGTAATGCGTTTGGATTCGGTGGTCACAACACCGCCGCAATCTTTGCAGCGCCACACGTTTCGGAGAGTCTCGCATGAGTGACCACGTTCAAACTCCGGATACGAGCACGGCACCGGTGCGCGAAAAAACGATTCGATGGGCCGATCCAATTGAAACGGCAAAGGCTCTTCGCGGTCGTAACGGCATGGAAGCACTGCGCGCGATGCAATCGGGCGAAGTGCCTCCGCCGCCTATTATGAACTTGTTCGGATTTACACCCGGCGAATTTGAGCCTGGAAAAGTTTCGTTCAAGCTCGTACCCGATGAGTCACACTTCAACTTGTTGGGCATGGTGCACGGCGGCACGATTGCAACACTGCTTGATACCGTGATGGGTTGCGCTGTGCACAGCTTGATTCCCGCGGGGCGTGCCTACACAACACTCAATCTCGGCGTGAACTACATTCGCGCAGTGACAATTGCGTCTGGCCAGTTAACCGCCGAAGCAACGATTGTTCACG
Source organism: Gemmatimonadaceae bacterium (assembly GCA_039930585.1). GTDB lineage: Bacteria > Gemmatimonadota > Gemmatimonadetes > Gemmatimonadales > Gemmatimonadaceae > Gemmatimonas. Next base: position 2,434 of record JBDTTO010000593.1, on the reverse strand, counting down.
CGGGCCGAACTACGGCAATTGCACAGGCGCGTTTGGTGGACGTTGCAGGCAAGCTGTACGCCACCGGTGATTCAACGTGCCTCATCTTCGAAGTACCGGCGGCTTAACTAGAGTTTGCGCTGCAGTATTCAACTCGCACTGCAGCGCAACGCTAGGATTCGCGACGACCGCCTAGTCGGTTGCGCACTGTCGCCGCAATTTGCACCGAGCGTTTGCGTGCTGCGTGATCGTGAAAGTGCGCGGCCACCAGCAATTCGTTGGGGCGAGTACGCTCAAGAAAGACGCCCAGTGATTCGGTGACGGTGTCTTCGTTGCCAACAAATGAACACGACAGCGAATGCTCTACCTGTGCCCGTTCAAACGGTGTCCAGAAATTGTTGATGTCATCAATTGGCGCGGGCACCTGTCCGGGTTGACCGCGTCGCAGATTCACAAACGACTGCTGCATTGATGTGAACTGTCTGCGGGCCTCAGCATCCGTATCGGCCGCAATGATGTTCACCGTCACCATCACATACGGTTCACTCAGCGACTCCGACGGTTCGAAGCGTTCGCGATAAATCGCGAGCGCTTGCATCAATGCATCGGGAGCAAAGTGTGACGCAAACGCAAATGGAAGCCCGAGTGCCGCTGCCAACTGTGCGCCAAACAAACTTGAGCCGAGAATGTAGAGTGGTACGCGGAGTCCTTCGCCCGGTACTGCGCGAATTATTTGCCCGGGAGCAGTCGGCTCGAAGTACGATTGCAATTCCAATACGTCCTGCGGAAAACTCTCGGCAGCTGTGACCGGATCGCGTCGCATTGCGCGTGCAGTGTTCTGATCGGTACCGGGTGCGCGCCCAAGCCCGAGATCAATGCGTCCCGGAAACAAAGTCGCCAGCGTTCCAAACTGTTCGGCCACCACCAACGGCGAATGATTCGGCAGCATGACGCCACCCGATCCGACGCGAATCGTTGACGTGCCCTGTGCGATGTGCCCAATGACCACAGCTGTTGCCGCGCTCGCGATGCCGGGCATGTTGTGATGCTCTGCCAACCAGTATCGCTTGAAATTCAAACGTTCGGCGTGCTGCGCCAGATCGAGCGAGTTGCGCAGCGCATCGGCGGCGGTAAAACCGGCCGGAATCGGCGCGAGGTCCAGAATCGAGAAAGGAATCACAATCTCAAGCTAGTACTCGCGCACAAGCACGGCTGAGGCTCAGGCGGCCGCTGGCGGAAATTGCGGAACGACACCGAAGTTGTGAAACATGAACGCGTAAACATCGGCCGTTTCGTCGATGGCTTTGCTGAGCGACGAACTTCCATGACCCGACTGCACCTCAATACGAATCAGCATCGGATTCGGTCCATCGTTGGCGGCCTGTAACCGTGCCGCGTACTTGAATGAATGCGCGGGTACGACACGATCATCGTGATCGCCGGTTGTGATCAGAGTGGCCGGATACGCAACGCCATCACGCAAATTGTGCAGCGGCGAGTAGGCGTACAAATACGAGAAGTCATCCGGGTTGTCGCTGGAACCGTAATCCGCAATCCAGTTCCACCCAATCGTGAATTTGTGGAATCGCAACATGTCCATCACGCCAACGGATGGCAGCGCCACCTTTACCAAGGATGGGAATTGCGTCGTAATGGCGCCAACAAGCAGGCCACCATTCGATCCGCCTTGTATGGCCACCTTGCTGCTGTTCGTATAGCGCTTCGCAATCAGCCACTCGATGACCGCGACGAAATCGTCAAACACATTTTGTTTGCGATCTTTCATGCCGGCTTGATGCCAGGCTTCGCCGTACTCTCCACCACCGCGCAAATTCGCCTGCACGTACACGCCGCCCTGTTCAAGAAAAGCAACACGCGCTGCACTGAACGTAGGTACCAGCGCGACATTAAAGCCGCCGTAACCATATACAAGCGTCGGATTGTTTCCGTCGAGTTTCAGTCCTTTTTTCGCGACAATGAATGCCGGTACGCGTGTGCCATCCTTGCTGTCAACAAAAACCTGTGTTGCCTCAAACTGATTCGGATCGAACAGCAACTGCGGCGTGCGAAACAGCGTGCTGGCGCCGGTGGCCAGGTCGTATCGATAGACGGTTGGGGGCGCCAGGAATGATGCAAACGTATAGAACACATTGCTCGCATGTGCTTCACCACCAAAACCAACCGCGGTTCCGAGTCCCGGCAAAACAATCTCGCGTTCAAACGTGCCATCGAGCGCGTGAACGTACGCCCGACTTGATACGTCCTTCAGATAACTCACGATCAGTTTGCCGCCGCCGGTGGACGCACCTTCAAGCGGTTCTGGTTTTTCGGCAATGACGGTTTGCCAATTTGACTCGTGTGGTTGCAGCGGATCGATCAGCACGACGCGACGATTCGGTGCATGCCGGTTGGTGAGCACCAACAGTTTGTCGCCCACGTTGTCGATGACAGACAT
>JBDTTO010000592.1:0-3230 GCA_039930585.1 Gemmatimonadaceae bacterium | reverse complement strand
CGTTGCGCGTACGTGTACGAATCTTCTTCGGTAATGGTAATCACGCCGTCCAGTGTGTCTCGATGCAGGTTATTGGGAATGAAGCCGGCACCAATGCCTTGCACTTTGTGGGGACCGGGTGCGCCACCACTAATCACGGACGACTTCACTGGTTCGACAGCGAACGTCTTGAGATTGGGAAACTGTTTCTTGATGGTTTCACTCACACCGGTGATGTGGCCGCCCGTGCCGACACCCGTAATGAGATAATCGATTCCTTCCGGAAAATCTTTCAGAATTTCCTGCGCCGTTGTTTCGGCGTGAATGCGAATGTTTGCGGCGTTGTCAAACTGCTGCGGCATCCACCCGCCGGGCGTGCTGGCCACGAGTTCGTTCGCGCGTTCAATCGCGCCTTTCATGCCTTTCTCGCGCGGCGTCAGATCAAAAGTCGCACCGTAGGCCGCCATGATGCGCCGGCGTTCGATGGACATCGATTCTGGCATCACAAGAATCAGCTTGTATCCCTTTACGGCCGCGACCATTGCGAGTCCGATGCCGGTATTGCCCGACGTTGGTTCGATAATGACGCTGTCTTTGGAGAGACGACCGTTGCGCTCCGCATCTTCGATCATGGAGAGCGCGATACGGTCCTTGATGCTCGCGCCCGGATTGGCGCGTTCCAGCTTCATCCAAATGTCGTGCTTTGATCCGAACAGACGGTTGATACGAACGTGCGGCGTGTTGCCGATAGTCTGCAGAATTGTTTCAGCGCGCATGAGTTACTCGGTAACGTTGATGAAAATCAAACGAAAAGTTGAACAAAATTCTGATCGCGACATCGGGCTGCGCAACCAATCGCAGCGTGCGCATGTCAGATATGGAACTCCATACCGTCGTCAGAGTCTGCGCTCCGTTGTTCCACGCGACTGCTGAACTGTACGATCGAACGCGGCGGCACAGAGTTGGTGAGCCACACGTTGCCGCCAATGATGCTGCCGTCGCCAATCTCGGTGTTGCCGCCAAGAATGGTGGCGTTGGCGTAGACAACAACGTCGTTGCCAATGGTCGGATGACGTTTTTTATGCGCGAGCTTCTTGTTTACAGCCAACGCACCCAGCGTAACGCCCTGATAGATGCGCACGCCGTTTCCGATGACCGACGATTCGCCAATCACTACGCCCGTTCCGTGATCAACCGCAAACGATCGGCCGATGACGGCGCCCGGATGAATATCGATACCGGTTTCGCGATGCGACCACTCACTCAGCAATCGCGGCAGCACCGGCACATCACGCACGTACAACTCATGCGCCAGGCGATGCACGGCCGTCGCAAGAAACCCGGGATAGGCCTGGATGACTTCGTCGCGACTGGCTGCCGCTGGATCACCTGACAAAATCGCCATCGCGTCGTCTTCCAGCGCGTCGTGCACGTGCGGCAGCTGATTCAGGAATTCAGTCGCGACGACATCCCCGCGATCATCGGGCATCAGGATTTGCAGAATTTCCCGGAGTAGTGCTTCCAACGCGTCCGCTTCGGCCCGTACATCGCGCGCACTTACTCGAACTTCGCGAGCGAATTGCGTGAACAACAACGCCAGGCAACGCCGCGCGAGTTCTTCGGCCATCGCGCGCAACGGCGGCGGCGGAAAGTGCTGTCCCGACATCGCCAGGAGTTCAACGTAGCCGTTCCACGACTCCATGTCTCTTGTTTTCGCCAGGACCGCCCGAATGACGCCAGTCGTACCTACGGACTTTCCTTCACTCACGACTCAATGCGCAGCGAAGGATAGGAACCACTGACTGGACGCCCCGAATTCGCGGCCAGGCGCGCGACGCGCTCAACGAGTCCATTCAGGGTAAACGGTTTGGCCAGAAACGCAGTACGCACGTCTTCTTCTCGCATGGGCATGAGCATGTTGTCGGAATAGCCGGAACAGAAGACTACTGCGAGATCGGGCCGTTCGGAACGCAGGCGATCGACCAACGCCTGACCTCCCATTTTTGGCATCACGACATCGGTCACGAGCACATCCACTTCCTGCGAGTGTTGCTTCCAGACTTGCAGCGCTTCTTCGCCATTGGACGCTTCGAGTACGCGATAGCCGTGCGCGACCAATATGCGCCGTGCGAGATGGCGCACCGCCTCTTCGTCTTCGACGATGAAGATGGTACCGGTGCCGTTCTGTACCGGGTGTTCGCCGCTGATGTGCGCAGACGACGCTATTCCGACAATTGACGGCAACCACAACGTGATTGTTGTGCCGAGGCTTGGCTCGGATTCGATTTCAACCGCGCCATTGTGGCGTGTGGCGATCGCATACACCGTTGCGAGACCAAGTCCCGTGCCTTCGCCCGATGGTTTCGTGGTAAAAAATGGTTCAAACGCTCGCGCGCGCGTTTCTTCGTCCATTCCAAAACCAGTGTCCGAAACAGTGAGTCGCACGTACGGTCCAGAAGCGAGTTCGCGGGCCGCTGCTGCTTCGTCCTCGAGAATCACGCGCTCAGTCTTGATGTTGAGCACGCCGCCTTCCTGCATCGCATCGCGCGCGTTCACCACCAGATTGATCAGCAACTGTTCCAGATTCGTGCGATCGGCTTTCACCACCATCGGCGTTTCGGACAATTCCGTTTCGAGCTGAATGTGCTCGCCAATCAAACGACCCAGCATGCGTCTCAGGTCTTCGACAATCACGTTGAGATCGAGTAACTGTGGCTCAACGGGTTCGCGGCGACTGAACGCCAGAAGTTGACGAGTCAGCGAGGTTGCTCGTGTGGCAGCGTCGCGCACTTCGTTAAGCGCCGTAAGTTGTGCCGAGTTTTGTGGTGCTTCGTGAAGCGCCAGTGATGCGTTTCCGTGAATAACCGTCAGCAGGTTATTGAAATCATGTGCGATACCGCCCGCCAACCGTCCAACGGCCTCCATCTTTTGCGAATGGCGAAGCTGTTGTTCGCTGCGACGTAATGCGGCTTCGGCCTCCATGCGGCCCGTGATGTCCTGCGCAATGGCCAGCAAACCGTCAACGCCATTCTCGTTGGCGACAATGGGCGACATGCTCCACATTGCCCATCGTGTTGTGCCATCTGGACGGGTGATTTCGGTTTCGCACGTTGATTGCGTACGCTGCCGATGCGACTCCAGGAAACACAATTCAAACGTTTTTCGTGCGTCGCTGTCCAGGCACTCGTTGCCAAAGTGCTGACCGACGACCGACGCGCGGGTACGACCGAACAACTGTTCCGCGGCCTGAT
>JBDTTO010000591.1:0-3233 GCA_039930585.1 Gemmatimonadaceae bacterium | reverse complement strand
GATTGAAGGCAGCGGTGCAGGCGTCGTGAAATTTGCGGGCAAGGTTGGCGCGCGCTTGCAAAGTGGTGATGTTGGCGCGTATGCGTGGTTGGTTGCGGCCGGTGCGTTGGCCGTGCTCGCGTCTCTCATTCTGGGTTGATGATGCGAGAGACGCTGATGAACTCCGGCCTGCAATCGTGGCTGCTGCCCGCGTTGTTGTTGTGGCCCCTCGTTGCGGCATTTGTTGTTCGCTTCGTTGGCAGCGACACATCAACCGAAAATGCAAAAGGCGGTATCGACGCACGTGTGCTGACGTTGTTGGCACTCACCGTCGAAGCAGCGCTTGGCATTGCCGCGTGGTCGATGTACGCGCCCGGAACCCAGGGTTGGCAGCTTACTGCCGATTGGCCATGGATTCCTGATATCGGTGCGCGGCTGACATTGTCGATTGATGGACTGTCGGCACCGATGCTTGTGATGACCGTGTTGTTGATGCCGCTCACGTTGCTTGGTACATGGAACAACGTGAAGGTCAAAACGCCGGTTTATGGTGCACTCGTGTTGGCGTTGACCAGCGGACTTGTCGGCATTTTCATCGCGACGGACTTGCTGCTGTTTTACGTGGCGTGGGAACTCATGCTGGTTCCGACATATTTCATTGTTGGCATCTGGGGCGGCGAAGATCGTACGAAAGCCGTTCTCAAATACGTGCTCATGACGATGGTTGGTTCGTTGCTGATGCTCGTTGCGATCATCGCGCTGTGGAGCCAGGGTGGCAGTACGTCCTTTGGCTTCGATCACCTGTCCACGGTGCAGTTAAGCCAAGCCGCGCAACTCTGGATGTTTGGCGCATTTTTCCTCGCGTTTGCTGTGAAGTCCGGATTGGTTCCATTTCACAGCTGGATGCCCGACGCGCAACAAACAGCACCAACGCTTGGGGCCGTTACGCTTGGAATAAAAGTTGGGATGTACGCGATGCTGCGCTTTGCGATTCCAATGTTTCCGTTGGCCGTGACGAATCCCACGGTGCAAAAAGTCATCGTGATTCTTTCAGTGGTCGCCATTATTTACGGTGCACTCGTCGCAATGGCGCAGACGGACTTCAAGCGCCTCGTCTCCTACAGCTCGATCAGCCACCTTGGCTTTATCATGTTGGGCTGTTTTGTGCTGACGCCGCAAAGCTTGCAGGGCGCCGCGTGGATCACGGTGAATCACGGCGTGACAACCAGCCTGTTGTTCCTGCTCGCCGGTTTTCTGCAGGATCGCCGAGGAACGAATCTCATGTCGGCGTTTGGTGGGTTGGCGCGCGTTGCTCCGTTGTTCGGCATCATGCTGACACTTGCGATGTTGTCGACGGTGGGATTGCCCGGCACAAACGGATTCATTGGTGAATTTCTCGTGCTGATTGGGACGTACGGCAATTGGCCGATTCTCGCAGTCATCGCGACCGGCGCAGTGATCCTTGCCGCGATTTACGGATTGCGCGCGCTGCAAAACATTCTGTTCGGTACGCTTAACGAAAGTACGAACGGAAACATCGGCGACCTTTCGGGGCGCGAACTTTCCGTGATGACCGTGTTTGCGGTTGCAATCATCTGGCTTGGCGTAGCACCACACGGCGTGTTGCAGCGGATTGAAGCCGGTACGCTCGACGTGCAAAAGAGAGTGCAAACAAGTTCCATTCAGTCCGCTTCCGAAGATCGAGTGGCTCAGTCGCCAGGCAAAAAGTCAGACGCGATCGCAACCGTTTCCTCAGCCACTCGATAGATGCCAGGACTCGCTTCTCCCGGCGCTTTTGTGAGTGCGCTTCTTCCGGATCTCGTGCTTGCAACTGGCACACTGTTGCTGCTGCTCGTCACCGTCGGTCGTCCGCAACAAACGGTTCTCGGTCGTGCCGAAGGCGCTGAACGCACGGGACTTCTTGTGCGCCTCGCACTTGTTTTGGTGCTGATTGTTGGCGCGACAGTTGGTATGTCATGGTACAACGCCGTGGCCGGCACAGCAGATCAACGCATTGCCGGTGACGGATTCCGTTGGGCAATTGATCTCATCGTGATTGCCGGAACCGCGTTCACACTGATGCTGATCGACGCCGAACACGAAAAAAGCCATGCGTTCGGCCCCGAAATTCCAGTGCTCATCTTGCTGTCGCTATCCGGCATGATGTTGTTGGCCGCCGCACGCGACCTGATGCTCGTGTTCCTCGGCGTCGAACTGATGTCACTGTCAGTGTACGTGTTGGCCGCGGTGAATCGTCGTAGCGCACGCGGAGCCGAAGCGGCAATGAAATATTTCCTGCTTGGCGCGTTCTCAACGGGATTCATGCTGTACGGCATGGCGCTGTTGTTCGGCGCAACCGGAAGCACCAGGTTGGTTGATATTGCGACGTGGAACGCGTCGCACGCTGGCGGCAGTCTGTTGTTCATGGTTGGCCTGGGAATGCTGCTGGTTGGGTTCGTCTTCAAGATTGCAGCGGCGCCGTTCCACCTCTGGACACCCGATGTGTACGATGGCGCACCATTGCCGATCACCGCGTTCATGGCGGCGGTTGTAAAGACCGCCGCGTTCGCGATGTTTGCACGCGTGTTTTACGAAGCCCTGGGCGGATCAGTCGATCGCTGGCATTCGGTGTTGTGGTGGCTGGCCGCGCTCACGATGGTCGTAGGTAACGTGTTTGCGCTGGCGCAGAAAAACCTCACACGACTTATCGCATACTCCAGCATCGCACATGCTGGTTATCTGTTGGTGGCGCTGCTCGGATACTCGCAAGCGTCGTCAACGGCAATTGTCTTCTATCTCGTGGCGTACACGCTTACGACGATGGGCACCTTTGCAGTGTTTGTCTGCGTGAACGGCGGACGCGATCAATCGCCAACGCTGGCGGACGTCACAGGTTTATGGCAGTCACGTCCAGCGCTTGCCGTTGCAATGGCAGTGTTCATGCTGTCGTTCCTCGGCCTTCCATTGGTTGGCGGCATGGGCTTCTTCGCGAAGTGGTACGTGTTGCAGGCTGCACTGCAAGCCAGTGCGCCGCAAAACGTCCTCGCCGTCATTCTCGTGTTGAGCAGCGTCGTTTCGGCCGGATACTATCTGACGGTCGTGTCCGCGATGTTCATGAAGTCGCGTCCCGAGCACGTCGCGGTTCCGGCAGCGCCATCTCGCATGGCTGGCGCGCTGATTGCATTTACCGTTATCGCGTTGCTCGTGCTAGGTGTGTATCCGACACCAGTCGCGAGACTCGCGCGCCTCAGTGT
>JBDTTO010000590.1:0-3234 GCA_039930585.1 Gemmatimonadaceae bacterium | reverse complement strand
GGCGCTGTGCAACTTCTGCTCCGACCTGCGACGGAACGCCACGCTTTTGTGTGCCGTCGAGGACGCCGCCGACATCTCGTCCATCGAACGTTCGGGCGAATATCGCGGACTCTATCACGTGCTGGGCGGACGACTGTCACCGCTTGATGGAATCGGCCCGGACGACCTGTCCATTGATGCCCTGGTGCATCGTGTAAAGAATGGCGGTGTGACGGAAGTCATTCTGGCTACCAATCCCTCGCTGGAAGGGGAGGCCACCGCTCTGTACGTACAGCGTCAACTGGCCGGAACAGGCGTGCGGATCACCCGCATTGCCCGCGGACTGCCAGTGGGTGGCGACCTTGAGTATGCCGACGGCGTGACAATCGCCCAGGCCCTGTCAGCGCGGAGAGAAATGGTTTGATGGCTCGTAGTCGCATTCGGGTAGTTCGTGTGGCCCGCCAGAGTGGTGGGGAGAATTCGTGGCCAAATCCTGCGGTACTGGCCCTTCTGGGAGGCCTGGTCCTCGGGTACGCCAGTTGGTCGCTCCAACAACACCGGCACCGTCAGGCGCTGTTTCACGTTCGGCCATTTCGGCGGTTAGCGGCTCTCGGTTACCTTCGGGCGCATCCAAGCGTTGATAGTGCGCGGCTACTCCACGAATATTTGCGGTGGGAGCCGCATCCGTTGCTCCGTCGGCGTGCCCGTCAGGTACTGCGTCGCATGGAGCACCTATTACGTTCGTAACGAGTGCTCGTGTTCCCGCTGTGTAACGGTGGGGGCCAGATCGCGATAACCCCGTAACCCACGTCCATGCCCGTCGGCGCCGCAACCTGGTCTTTTACCGAAGATGACTTCGGGACCATTACCACCGTCCTGCAGAAATTTCTGTACGACGCGAAGGCGCGTTGTGCGCTGTTGGTCGATCGCAGCGGGCAGCTGGTAGCCACTGTCGGCGAACCGCCCAACTTCGACGCCACAGCTTTTGCAACATTGACCGCAGCCGATTTCAGCGCGAACGATCAACTCGCGCGACTGATCGGCGAAAGTGACTTCAACGTCCTGTTTCATCAGGGCGAGCGCGAGTCGATGTATCTGGCAGATGTCGCACGGCGCGTCATTCTTGTGGTCTTGTTCGACAATCGCACGACGTTGGGACTGGTGCGACTCAAGATGAAAGGTGCGGTCGAAGAGCTCACGCGCGTGTTCGAAGGCATTTTTTCTCGCGGGCCTGGCGCGCAAGCAGCGGCTCCAGGGCTGCTGGCCGGCGCTGAAGACGAGATCGATCGCCTGTTTCAGTAAAAGGGGACTCGCCGATGTCGATGATCAATTACGCGTCCCGCGAAATCAATTGCAAAATTGTGTTCTACGGCCCAGGGCTTGGTGGCAAGACCACCAATCTCGAATACGTGTACGGAAAAGTGTCGCCCAACACGCGTGGCAAGCTCATTTCCCTCGCCACCGAAACCGAACGCACCCTGTTTTTCGACTTCCTTCCGGTCGATCTGGGCACGATTCGCGGCTTCCGCACGCGATTTCATTTGTACACCGTGCCTGGTCAGGTCTACTACAATGCGAGCCGCAAGCTCATTTTGAAGGGAGTGGATGGAGTGGTGTTCGTCGCCGACTCGCAAGCCGAGCGTGCGGAGGCCAATCTTGAATCCATGCAGAATCTTTACGACAACATGGCGGCCTACGGTTATGATTTGACTCATATGCCGTTTGTAATTCAGTACAACAAGCGCGATCTTCCAAACGCGTCACCGTTGTCCGAATTGCAGGACATGTTGAACCCGGGTTGGGAAGTCACCGAGCCCTCGCGCCGACGTGTCATTCCTGATGCGGCACGCCCCGGTGAATTTCTGGTATCACAGTTACCCACCGGCGAGTGGGTCGAACGCGCGCCCTATTTTGAAGCCGTCGCAGTAAGTGGCGATGGCGTTTTCGATACGCTCAAAGCGGTCTCGAAACTGGTTCTGAAAACGCTCGCGTAACGCATACGGCTAACGGCGTACCGCGTAACTCTTATCATCCGCCCGCCCACGAGGCCCTCGTGAACCTTCCTAACGCGATCACCGTCGGACGCATTGCCCTGACGCCCGTGATCGCGTGGCTGCCGTTCACCACGTCGTGGACAGTACGTTGCGCAGCGTTTGCTCTGTTTCTGGTCGCGTCCATTTCCGACTACTGGGACGGCCATCTCGCGCGCACGCGAAACGACATCACCGATCTGGGTCGCATTCTGGATCCACTCGCCGACAAGTTGTTGCTCGTCGCGACGCTCGTGCCGATGTACATGCTGCAAAATTATCCGCGGTTTGTCGTCGCGCTCGACAACGTAGTTCCAGAACCGTCGCCGTTTTTGTTTGTCACGCCTCTGGGCCGCGTGTCGCTCCCACTGTGGATTGTGTTAATTGTGGTCGGACGCGAGCTGTTCATGACGTTTTTCCGTCAGGTGGCAGCGCGTCGTGGCTTGATCATTTCGGCAATCGGCCCGGCGAAGTGGAAGACGACGTTCCAGAGCATCTGGACTGGCGCCGCGTTCTTCTGGTTTTTCGCCGCCACGTGGGCCGCACAGGCGGGCGTGCAGGAAACCGTCAAATGGCGCGCGTTCGCAATGTTTAATGGCCTCGTTGGCGTATTGGCCATGACCGGTGCGGTCGCACTGACGCTCTGGTCGTTGTTCCTCTATCTGCAGCGCTACGGTCGTCGGGTAGTGCATCCGGTGGCGACGCCCTAGTAAGGACAAACAAACTGAATGGGATTGCAGCACCGTGAGGGTGCGCGCGCATCCAACTAAAAACGGCCCCGCAAAAGGGGGCCGTTTTCAATTTCCGCGACACGCTGCAGGCCGACGTTCGACGACGGCCACGCAGACCGACGCTCGTCTAGCTGACTTTGCGCCGACGTGCAACCAGTCCGACCGCGGCCAGACCTGCGATCATCATCGCGTAGGTTCCCGGTTCCGGTACGACGCTCTGACCAGCAACTTCGAAGTTATACGTTGTCGCCTGATTCTGACCGTTTAACTGGTAGGAGAAGTTGTCGACCGCACCGTCAAATTCGCCGTTCCATCCGCTGCCAACGCCGACGCTAAAACCGATGACGTTCGCATTGTCGAGAATCGAGGAGCTGCAAGCGCCAAGCGTTGTGGTGTGGCCATCGCCCCAATCGGCCAGCGTCACCGAATAGTCGGGGCCTGAACCGAAAACGTTGCCACAATCCTTATTCCACCAGAACAGCGAGTTCGTCGTG
>JBDTTO010000589.1:0-3234 GCA_039930585.1 Gemmatimonadaceae bacterium | reverse complement strand
TGGTGTTGCGTGCCTCGACCAACTGAATGCGACGCTCAACCTCACGAATGTCGGTGAGGTAACGATCGAGACGCGCGCGATCTTCCGGACCAAGGCCCGCTTTCAGTGAGCCCATTTCGCCGGAGACGAAATCGAGAATGCTGCGACGTGTTTTGCGACGTTCGGCGCGTTCGGCCGATGTGCCGCCAACACCAAACAATTTTTCGAAGGCAACGCGCGGATCGCGAATAACCGGCAGCGGTTCCGTTGGCGACTTCCAGCTGATGGAGTCCGTGTACACGCAGGCATAACCGTACGCGCATCCGCCCGCTTGATCGACGTTTTCAATGCAGAGCTGCATTGACGGAATCGGCGTGTCCTGACCGAACTGGTTCGCGTACAGCTGGTCGAGTGACGTTCCGACTTTGACGTCAGAACCTTCCGTCTGTTTCGGATGCATCTGCGTGAGATACACCGCGCTCGAACGGAAGTGATCACCGCCAATTTCAAACGGTGACGTTGGTTCGGCGTTCCGCACATCGGTGTTCGAAATGATCGTGAGATACTCACGATATTTCTCGAGTGAGTGCATTGCCGTTGGCGTAAGATCGTACTTGCGGCCGTCCATGGCGGGCGCCCACAGGTTCATCTTCGCGCCAAGCTCGTTCGAGCCGGCGGCACCGTGCACCATTTCGATGGCCACGAGACGCGTGGCGTCATTCGCCGCGCGCCAGGCGCCGCGACCCGTGGGAACCATCGCGTCGAGATAGGGCAGCGCAACTGTTGCGCCCATGGTCTTGACGAAGCTGCGGCGATCGAGGGTCTTCCCGTTCAGAAAATGCATAACCGTTCCGTCTCCGTTGACGTCGACTGCTGGGTTTTTAGTGCGTTTTGTATGACTGCGTTTGATCTGCGTTTGATCTGCGTTTAATCAGCGTGCAAGGCGACTTCAGAATTCGTTAGCGATTGGGCGGGCCTGACGCGCCATTGGACGGCGCCGCTTCGGCCTGAACCGGCTGTGCTACGGGTTCGCGCTTCATGCGGAAGGCGTCGCTCTTCACTACGCCCAACACGAAGTCCTGCATGCGGTAGTTGTTCTTTTCAGCCGATGACACGATGCGGCGAATCGTTGGCGCGTCGTAATACTCAACGCGTCGTCCAATGGCGTAGGCCATCAGGTTGGTCGAGAACGCGCGCAGCATTGGTTGTGGACGCTTGAGCAACACCTTCGTCAGTTCGGACGGTGACGAGATGGGCGTGCCGTCGTAGAAATCACCCTTCGTATCCAGCGCGACACCGTTTTCACGAATGCGCCACTGGCCAATCACGTCGAAGTTGTCGAGTGCGAGACCGATGGGATCCATGAACTGGTGACACGATTTGCACGTTGGTGCAGCGCGGTGAATTTCCATGCGTTCACGCGTCGTGAGGAAACGACCGTCTTTCGCCTCGCCCGTCTTTTCGAGATCAGGAACATTGGGCGGCGGTGGTGGCGGCGGTGAACCGAGCAACACTTCCATCACCCACTTGCCACGCAACACGGGCGACGTGCGATTCGCATGCGACGTGAGCGTGAGCACGCTGCCCTGGCCCAACAATCCGGCGCGACGATTGTCCGGATATTTCACCATGCGGAATTGCGGACCCGTAACGCCGCTGATGCCGTAATTCTTCGCCAGCGTTTCGTTCATGAACGAGTAGTCGGCGCTGAACAGTTCGAGCACGCTGCGGTTTTCCTTGACGAGATTCGCGAAGAACATTTCCGTCTCGCGCTTCATGTCGTCGGCCAACTGCAAGTCGTAGTCGGGATACTGCAGCGCATCCGGTGCCACTTTGTCGACGTCCTGCAAACGCAACCACTGCGCCGCAAAACGTGTAGCCAGTGCTTCCGAACGCGGATCCGCGAGCATGCGCTTGGTCTGCGCAACGAGACCAATCGTGTCCGACAGGCCGCCACGTTTCGCGAGTGCGATCAGCGAGGAATCGGGTGTCGATCCCCAGATGAAATACGACAACCGTGACGCGAGATCGATGCTGCTCACCGGGAACTTGTCACCAGGCTTTGCACCGCCGCGCGTTTCTTCAACGCGGAAAATGAAATGCGGGCTGGAAAGAACGGCTTCGAGTCCCGTGCGAATACCGGTTTCGAATCCGCCAACTTTCGCGCCAGCGTCATAGAAACCCATCAACGCTTTGAGATCGGCTGGCGCAACCGGACGACGATATGACTCCGTCGCCAAACGGCTGATGATTTTTTCGGCGCACGGACGCGCCTCGGCAATCGACGTTGGACGGCACGTAAAGATGCGGCGACGGCTGTCCGTTTCCGAAACGCCGGTCGGATTGAACGGCCCCGTTACTGCGAAACTCTGCAGGTGCGAGAAAATCGTGATGCCCGACTGCATGCCGATCTGTGTGTCGGCAATACTGTGACCGACTGGTGCAAGGTTGTCGTTAACCGGACCGTCCATGCTTTTCAGAAACGCTGCAGAGATGCGGTTCGCACCGGCGCGCAACGGAATCGGCTTGGTCTTGAGTTCCATGCCGTTTGGATCGGCCTGCGACATCCAGCGATCGATATCGATGACCGCGACACGCTCGCCATTGACGGAGATTTCAACTTTTTCGTCAAACGGTGAACCGGCGCCATACAGCTGGCCCGTTGGTGAAGCGTGCAGCAACACCGTGAACACGTATTCGCCGTCAGCCGGGAAGTTGTGCACAACGGACATGCCGCCGCGTGTTCCCATTGGCGTGCCTTCGACGTGATCAATCTGCGACGCGAGGCGCGGCAACTTGTAGGTGCTGGTAGTCGACTTCGCAGTCGGATCACCAACCGCCATGCGCGCGATTTCGCTCGCCGCGTCCATGTAGGCATCGAGCAACATGGCAGACGGCGTTTGCGAATCGGCGATGTTGTCGAAGTTGGCGCTCTTGGTATCCAGCGGCAGCCACGAACCGGCATCCACGCCCAAACCAAGTACGTCCTGAATGGACGCGGAGTATTCGGCGCGATTCAAACGCTGAAACGTGCGACCACCCGGGTTCGGCGCGCTGATCGCTTTCGCGTCCATCAACTTCTCAAGCGTTTCGGCCAGCATCGTGAGCGTGTCACCACCCGGACGCGCGCGTCCCGGCGGCGGCATCATCCCCGCACGCAACTTGCCGATCATCTTCTCGGCAGTTTCAGGCGCCGTTGGCGCGTTGGCCACGTTGAAATTCTGCAGCGTCAGATTGCCGGCCGCCGCCTCGGCC
>JBDTTO010000588.1:0-3235 GCA_039930585.1 Gemmatimonadaceae bacterium | reverse complement strand
ACCACGGTGCTTGAGGGAATGGGTCCGCGCGTTGTGATGCAGTTCCCGGCCAGCCAGCGCGACTTGTTGCTGTCCGGCGTGATGGGCGGCGGCGAGCAGCTGTCGAACCGTCCGCTGGTTGTGGACTCGCCGCTCGGCCAAGGGCACGTCGTGATGTTCACGATGCGTCCGATGTGGCGGTGGCAGACGCAGGGCACATTCGTGATGGGTTTCAACGCCATCATGAACTGGAACGATCTCAATGCAGGGCGTGCGGCGCCGAAGCCGTAAGGCTTTAGCACCGAAAAACGGGGCGAGCGCAACGCGCTCGCCCCGTTTTTCTATTCAGCGCTTGGGCCATTATGCTGGAGCAGCCGTTCGGCGGTTTGGCGATTGGGCTGATCGCAAGCTGTTCGGCCCTTCAGCGACCATTGAGCTGGATTGCTAGCTGAATGGCTCTTTGGCTGGTGGGTAGCTATTTGGCTGCGGTTAACTGGCACGCGGTTGCCATTCAGCGGCCATTCAGCAGAGATTCAGCTGCAATTCAGCCGAGATTCAGCTGCAATTCAGCAGAGATTCAGCTGCAATTCAGCAGAGATTCAGCTGCCGTTTTGCTGACATTGTGCTCTAAAGCTCAAAAGCTATTGGTGCACAATAGCTGAATAGTTGCTTTGGCTGGAAAGCTGAACAACTGAAGCTTGAATGGCTTGAAGGCTCGATAGCTAACTACAGCTGAAAAGCGGAAAGGCGGGGCTCAAAGGCTTCAACGGCAGCCAAATAGCAAAAGACAAGTCGCGGCAACACTGATATTCTTTTCCTATGCCACCCGTCATCCCAAAGCCCGACACCATCCGTGGTTTTCGCAACGAAGCCGAGTTTGAAAAATGGCTCCACGCCAACCACGCTTCGGCCACCGAGATTTGGCTCAAGATTCACAAAAAAAAATCGGGACTCGAAACCATCACGTATCACGAGGCGCTCGACGTTGCGCTGTGCTACGGGTGGATTGACGGGCACAAAAAATCATTCGACGAACAGTCGTTCATTCAGCGCTTTTCGCCGCGACAGAAACGCAGCATGTGGTCACTCATCAACACCGATCACATTGAGCGACTGACAAAGGCCGGACGCATGCAACCCAGCGGCATCGGGCAGGTTGAAATGGCGAAGAAAGACGGGCGCTGGGACACTGCGTACAGCGGCGCGAAAGACATGCAGATGCCCGATGAACTGGCGGCCGCACTCAGGAAAAGAAAAAAGGCACAAGCGATGTATGCAACGCTTACCAGCCAGAATCGGTATGCGCTTTCGTTTCGTTTGCTCAACACCAAAACCGAAGTGGCGCGCACGCGCAAAGTCGGCGAGTACATCGCCATGCTGGAACGCGGCGAAACCATTCACCCGAATGGGGCAGCGTCGCAGCTGAAAAAAGCAAGCGCCGCGACGAAGAGCACCACCAATCAACCGTCGCCGAAAAAAGCAGTCGTGAAAAAGTCTGTAGCGAAGAAAACTCCCGCGAAAAAATCAGCGTCAAAAAAATCGTCGGCAAAATCCGGCACAAAGCGCACCGCGAAATGAAAGACTACGCACAACAAGCCGCTTTTCATCGCGCCGCACTTCTGCTTGGACTGACCAACGGGAAAGAAGTTCTCGCCTGGGCCGATCACGTCATCATGCAGGACGCCGACGCACCGCACGGTTTTGTTGAACTGTCACTCGTACCAGCCGACGACCTGAGCGAACTTCGGCATGCGTTGCAGCCAATGGCCGCGCTCATCGAATCGCCGTTGATTCTTCCGGCGTTATTTGATCGTGTGCGCGACGACTTTCACACCGGCAGCCGCACGGCAAAGGATAGTCTCACGGTCCTCAGCCAGGTGCGCGGATTCATGAAAGTGCCCGCGCAGCTGTCTGAAGAAATCGCCACGCTGGTCAACGCACATATGCTCGCCACCGCGCACGTGACTGGCGACATTTCCGAAACAGAAACTCGCGTACGAGAGTGGCTTAACCAGTTCGCCGGCGGTGAGTCGGCGTTTCACAAGGAATTCTCATGATCACGTTACCTGCTCTCGCAATTTCATTGCTCGCCTGCGCGCCTCACACAAATGCGCTTCACGCGGATGCGCGACACGCAGATGCGCCACACGCAGATGCGCGACGCTCGTATACGCCACACGCGAATGTGCTGCGCAGTGATGCAATCGCATTGCCCGCCAGCTACGTATTTGATTTTGTACAACCACAATCCATCGCGCTGCTGGACTATCACGCGGCAGTTCCCGCCGCATGGACGTTTCGGAAACCGGCATCAACAATGCGACTGGCCGAGTACGTGGCCGGCGCACCCGGTGGCGCCGAAGTTGTTGTGTATTTCTTTGGCGTAGCACAAGGCGGCACCGTTGACGCGAATCTCGAACGCTGGAAGAGCCAGTTCAGCAATCCGAAAGGCGGCGCTGTCGAAGAAAAAATTACGCACGAAAAACCCGGGGCGTTTCCGCTGACGATCGCTGAATATCATGGCACGTATGCGCGCGGTATTGGCCCAGGCAGCGCACCCGAAGCGGCGCGACCGAACAACACACTCGTTGCCGTGGTTGCCGAAACACCAAAAGGCACACTGTTCTTTCAACTGTTTGGACCGACCGACGCCGTGAACGCGCAACGCGCAGCCTATCTCGAATTCGTACACAGTATGAAGTAGTCATTGCGCCACACAACGTGCACGTTCGAACGCGTGAGCGTGCACGAGTCATCAATGAATGCGCATTAGGTGTAACAAAATGCACAAAGTCACCATTGAACGTGTCCGTAATCACGAATGGTGTTGGATCAATTGAGACGGGGGCACGTATGAAACTGTGTACGCGCCCGCCCACTCATCTCCCCGAGGTATTTCGATGTCGAAAGAACCAATTGACGCTCCCGCAAATGATGCACGCCTGCACGTCGAAGGCGGTCGGCCGTCTTCACCAGCGGATGTTGGAACGGGTCGCATTGACGATCCGGATTCGAAAGGTGATGAATCGAGCAAGCAGGAGTTGACGGGCCGAGCGGCTGGTACAGGTGAGGATCTGATGTCGCTGTTCGCGAATGGCAGCGACGAACATCTGCGCGACGGATTTCACTCCGGCAACGGCGACGATCCCGAAAGCGACGTCGAGCGTACGGACGAGTTTCCGCAGATCGATCGCTAAACGTTCGTTTCAATGCTCCGTCGCGATTGCGGCGGAGCGCATTATGTCGCACCATGTGA
>JBDTTO010000587.1:0-3236 GCA_039930585.1 Gemmatimonadaceae bacterium | reverse complement strand
TTGGATTGGTCTGGTTGGCGTTCTGGATTCCGTTGTATGCAAAACCTTCTGAACACAAACGGTTAACGAAAGCGGAATTCGAGTACATCAACAGCGACGTCCCCGATGAAGTTGGTGCGCGTGTTCCGTGGCTCAAGCTGATTCCGTTGCGCGAAACAACCGCGTTTGCAGTTGGCAAATACATGACCGACCCGATCTGGTGGTTCTATCTCTACTGGATTCCAAACTTTCTGCGCGAACGTCACGGACTTGAACTGTCGACGATTGGATTGCCGCTCGTTGTGATTTACGTGGTCGCCGATATCGGCAGCATTGGTGGTGGATGGATGTCTTCGGCGCTGATCAAGCGTGGCTGGAGTGTGAATCGGGCGCGGAAAACGACGATGCTCACGTGTGCGTTAGCCGTGACTCCAATCGTGTTTGCGTCGCGGGTGCAAAGCTTGTGGATGGCTGTTGCGTTGATTTCACTTGCCGCCGCCGCACATCAGGGTTGGTCGGCCAATCTGTTTACGATGGTGTCGGACATGTTTCCGCGCCGAGCGGTTGGTTCAGTAGTTGGTATTGGCGGTATGGCGGGCGCGTTTGCGGGCGCAACCATGGCTGTGATTGTTGGATATATCCTGGAAGTGACGCACAGCGACTATCGCATTCCGTTTGCGATCGCGAGCTTCGCGTATCTCGCAGCGCTGCTGCTCATTCATTTGCTGGTGCCGCGCTTGCAGCAAGTGCGCAGCCCTGATGCAATCATCGCAAAGCCCTTCTCCCTGGGCACGATCACGGGTTTCGGATTTGTTGGCGGAATTTTCGGCGCATTTGGTGGATGGTGCGTCGGACTACTCGCACACGCACTCGGCTCCGGATTGCTGGAGTACATGGCGTCGGGCGCGGCGCTGGGAGTTGTCGTTGGAATTGTGAGCGGTGTGCTGATCACGAATGCCGGCCAACCGCGGACGTAGAAGGACGCAGGACCTGAATGAGGCGCGCCGGGCACTACGCCTTATGGTTGATCTTTTGCAACGCCCTCGCGTAACGCGCTGGTCCTGCGCATCATCCATAACATCGTGCAACGTGTTTTAGCCGTGCCGGTGCGCGTGCGGGTCAATCGCCTCGATTTCAACGAACGCAGGGAAGACATGCACCCGGTTACCACTTTGATTGCGAGGCGTGTTTGTTCACGATTCACACGCCTGCTGTCGTTGTGCGGATTGTTGATTGGCGAATCGGGGGCGGCGCGGCACACACTGCAAGCGCAGCAGCCGTTGCTTGTGCCGCTCGCGGAAATGCATCACACCGCGTGGACCTATGCGGATAGCATGACGCTTGGCGGTGCACCCCGAATTATCGAATCAAATGATGGTTACCTGTGGCTCGCATCGTCGCGCGGATTGATTCGCTTTGATGGGGTGCGCTTCGCTGTGGTCGATAGCGGTTTCGCACCCGCGCTCCGCGCCACGCGCGCTGGTTCCTATCAACCTCGCATGGTGGATCGGGACGGTACGCTCTGGATCAGCCGCCCTGATGGCGCGCTCGTCACGTATCGCGACGGTCGCTTCACCGTTCGCACACATCCGGAAAGCGGGCGATCGCCGCGCGTCATGCAGGATAACGCAGGCACGTTCTTTGTTTGGACAGGCGGCGAGATAGGGCTGCGCGAGATGAATCCCAATGGACAATTATCTGAAGTCAAACTTCCGTTTGGCTCGAACACGCGAATCAACAGCGTCATCAAGGACAGCAGCGACGGATTATGGATCGGCACAGAGCCCATTGGTTTGTGGCATCGATCGCACGGTAACTGGTCACAGATCAACATTCCGCCCGCGTACGCAATTGGATCCGCCACTCCGCTGTTGCAGTCGCATGACGGAACCCTGTGGGTAGGAATGGGAGACGCGCTCTTTCGTTTTAGCGGCGATCGCTGGACGCGGTTTTCGTTACCATCGAAGCCCAGTTTACCGCTGTTCGCGAATCAAATTGTCGAAGACGGTGACGGTTCTATCTGGATAGCTTCGAAAGACAATGGTGTGTTACGCTGGTCTGGTCAGCATGTCGAATCCCTCGGCTTGTCCGACGGACTCTCGGGTGTTGACGGTCTGTCGGTACATGTCAACACCGCGGGCGTGGTGTGGGTCTCGACCGGTGGCGGCATCGACCGCCTGCGAGTCAGTGCACTGGCGCCGCTCACGAGCGACGTGCGCACGCCACTGTCTTCAAGTGTGCGGTTGGTCCAGGACGTGAGCGGTTTCGCGTGGGCACAGGGCCAAAGCGCGCGCACACTGGGTCGTGTGGAAGGTGGCCCGATCGATGGTTCCGCACGCCCGCTGTCGATCAAGCAACTGCCTTTCCCCGACATGCACGGATCAGGGTATCAGATACTGGCGCCTTCTCGAACGGGCGGGGCATGGATTGCACCACACAATGGCGGCCTCGAGCGTGTTACCGATCATGGATTCGAGCGCGCGGATGCACGCCTTAGCCTACCGCCAGGACGCTTTTGGCAACTGTTGGAAGCGCGTGATAGTTCAATGTGGCTGGCCACGCTGTGGGGCGGACTTGGCCGAGTCGCCAACGGTCGATACGCAGCGGTGTCGCTTGGGGATTTGGTACGGCCAAAGATTTCCTCACTTGCCGAAGATGCAACGGGACACATCTGGATCAGCAGCGACAACAGCCCGAATGTGTTCGAGTTTGCGGGCAACCGTTTGGTGCGGCGATTCAACGCCGAAACAGGATTGCGTGACACGATTCTGCGTTTGATTCACGAACACGGCGACACGGTGTGGGGCGTCGGTACTTCCTCGATTGTCCGTTTTGCCGGCGGGCGCGCGAGCACCGTCCGACTGCCAACCATCACGTTCGTGCGCGGATACAACGAACGCGTTCGGACACAGGGAGTTCCGTCGCTGGGCGCGTTCGTGGCGGGCGATGCGCTCTGGGTCGCGGGCGAAGGCGGCATCGCGCACTTCTCGCTACCGCAATTGGCACAAGCCATTTCTGATTCAACTCAGATTGTCGATGCAGAGGTCGTAACAGCCGCGGATGGTATTTCCGCACCGGTTGCGCGCGGAGTCACGCTTGAACCGGTCACCCGCACAAATAACGGCCGATTCTGGATTCGTACTCCAACTGGTTTTGCGACGCTCGATCCGTCACGACTTCCGGGCACACAGAAACTGCCTCGGCCGATCATTGAAGAGATTTCAAGCGCGGGGCATCGGTTACCGATCGATTCACTC
>JBDTTO010000586.1:0-3239 GCA_039930585.1 Gemmatimonadaceae bacterium | reverse complement strand
CGTCGGGCGGCAGGTACACGCGCACGATGTCGGCTTTCTTGTTGATGACGTGATCAAGAAATCCGGGATCCTGGTGCGTGAAGCCGTTGTGATCCTGCTGCCACACGTGCGAGGCCAGGAGATAGTTCAGCGACGCGATCTTCCGGCGCCAAGGAAGTTCCGACGTGACCTTCAACCACTTTGCATGTTGACTGAACATCGAGTCGACAATGCGAATGAATGCTTCATAGCTGTTGAACAACCCGTGACGACCGGTCAACAGATATCCTTCCAGCCAGCCTTCGCATTGATGTTCACTCAACATGGAGTCGAGCACACGTCCGTTGGGTGCGAGAAACTCGTCATTCTCCGACTGTCGCGCATCCCACTGTCGGTTGGTGACTTCGAACACTGCGCCGAGAAAGTTGGAGAGTGTTTCGTCGGGACCGAAGACCCGGAAATTGCGCTGTTCTTCGTTCAGTTTTGCGACGTCGCGCAGAAACTTGCCGAGTACCAGCGTGTCCTGTGCATTGACTGCGCCAGGTGTGGGGACGTGCACCGCGTGGACGTGAAAGTCGGGCATTCGCAAGTCGTTCAGCAGCACGCCACCGTTCGCGTGCGGATTGGCTCCCATTCTGCGATTGCCTTGGGGTGCCAACTCTTGCAACTCGGGGATGAGTTGGCCGTTTGTGTCGAACAATTCTTCGGCCTTGTAGCTCTTCATCCAGCTTTCAAGCAGTGCGACGTGATCCGGATGTTCGGCGTCAACAATGATCGGCACCTGATGCGAGCGAAACGTTCCTTCGTTGGGCAATCCATCAACCGTTTTGGGGCCGGTCCAGCCCTTCGGCGATTTGAGTACAACCATGGGCCAGCGCGGACGCATCGTGTCGTGGTTGATGCGCGCGTTGGTTTGTATTCGCTTGATTTCCTCAATGACCGTTTCCATCGTCTCGGCCATGAGTTGGTGCATCGTTGCCGGGTCGTCGCCTTCGACGAAGTACGGTGTCCAGCCACAGCCGCGAAAAAACTGTTCCAACTCTTCGTGCTCGATGCGCGCGAGCACTGTGGGGTTACTGATCTTGTAACCGTTGAGATGCAAGATGGGCAGCACGGCCCCATCGGTGATGGGGTCGAGGAATTTGTTCGATTGCCAGGCGGTGGCCAGCGGACCTGTTTCCGCTTCGCCGTCGCCAACCACACACGCGACAATCAAATCGGGATTGTCGAACGCGGCGCCGAATGCGTGACTGAGTGAGTAGCCCAGCTCACCACCTTCGTGAATCGAACCCGGCGTTGTTGGTGCAACGTGACTGGAAATTCCGCCGGGAAACGAGAACTGCTTGAACAGCTTTTTCAGTCCCGCTTCGTCTTGCGTAACGTTTGGATAGACCTCAGTCCATGTGCCTTCGAGGTACACGTTACCAACAATGGCCGGCCCCCCATGACCAGGTCCGGCAACGTAGAACATGTTCAGATCATACTTCTTGATGACCCGGTTCAAATGCACGTAGATGAAATTCTGTCCGGGCGTTGTGCCCCAATGGCCGACCACGAGCGGCTTCACGTGCGACAGTTTCAGCGGCTCCTTCAGCAGCGGATTGTCGTAGAGATAAATCTGTCCAACTGACAGATAGTTGGCCGCGCGCCAATAGGCGTTGATCTTGTGCAACGCGTCCGGCGTAAGCGCGTTCGTCGGCTGTGACCGCAGTGATATCATCGGGCAAGTACCTCCCTGGCTTTGGCAACGATGTTGGCAACCGTGAATCCGTAGTGCTCCATTACCACGTTACCGGGAGCGGACGCACCAAACCGGTCCACACCGACAATCGCGCCCTGCAGGCCCACGTAACGCTCCCAACCGAACGGCGAGGCCGCTTCGATGCTCACGCGCGCCAGCACTTTCGGCGGTAGCACCCCATCCCGGTACTCGCGCGGTTGTGCGTCGAACAATTCCCAGGACGGCATAGAAACGACGCGACTGTGCACTCCTTCGCTGCACAGTTGATCGTGCGCGGCGAGAGCGAGTGAAACTTCCGAACCGGTTGCGATGAGAATCACTTCAGGCAACGCGTCCGTTTTTGCGTCGACGAGCACATAACCACCACGCGCTGTTTCCTTGGCCGGTGCCAACCGTCGTCGATCGAGCACCGGAAGTTTTTGTCGCGTCAGTACTATGCCAACGGGGCCGCCCGTGTGTTTCATCGCAATGCGCCACGCCTCGACCGTTTCGTTGGCATCTGCGGGACGCAACACCAGCATGTTCGGCATTGCGCGGAGACTGGCGATTTGTTCAACCGGCTGATGCGTGGGACCATCCTCTCCGATTGCAATGCTGTCGTGCGTCCATACGTAGATGACGTGCGCCTCACTCAACGCGGCCAACCGAATACTGGGTCGCATGTAGTCGGAGAACGTAAGAAACGTCGCGCCAAACGGAATCACGCCACCGTGGTGCGCCATGCCCGTCAGTATCGCCGTCATCGCGTGCTCGCGAATACCGAAGTGAATGTTGCGCCCCGCGTAGCTCCACACGCCGCCCGACTTGCCTTGCGTGGGCGGCGCGTGTCCCCCCCCATTCGCATCGGGGTTCTGGAAATCACCCTTCTCCTTCATCGCCGTACGCGTCGACGGATCAAGATCGGCCGATCCACCAGTCAGATTCGCCACCGATTCTGCAATTGCTTCGATGGCTTTTGCACCCGCGTCGCGCGTTGCCATGTCACCGTCGGCTGGCGTGAACACCGGCAGATGCGCATCCCAATCAGAAGGTAGCTCTCCGGCCATCGCACGCTCGAACGATTCGACGAGCGCGGGCTCGTCGATGCGATACGCATCCATCGCGTCATTCCATGCAGCACGTGCGCCCGCACCACGTTCGCACACCTTGTCGAATTCGTGTTGCGCTTCTTCCGGCACAAGAAACTTCGCGTCCTCGGGCCAGCCGTACGCGCGCTTGGTGAGGCGCACCTCATTCTCGCCCAGTGGCTCCCCGTGCGCTTCGAACGTGTCGTGCTTGTTTGGACTTCCAAACCCGATGTGCGTGCGTGCGATGATCAGCGACGGACGATTCTCATCTGCACGCGCCGCAGCAAGCGCCGCATCGACGGCGTCCACGCTCATGCCATCAACCTCCTGCACGTGCCAGCCGTACGCCACAAATCGCGCGCCGACATCTTCCGAGAACGTGATGTTGGTGGTTGCAGACAATGTGATGTTGTTCGCGTCGTACATCACAATGAGGCGGCCGAGTCGCAACT
>JBDTTO010000585.1:0-3243 GCA_039930585.1 Gemmatimonadaceae bacterium | reverse complement strand
CAACGCAATGGCCGCGGTGCGCTGTTGGCCATTCGATCCAAATGTGCGCAGATCTCGATCGCCCAGCATGAGTTGCAGTTCGTCGCGATGTGGGCCAACGAGTGTTACGCCGCGACGCAGTTCGTTCGCGCGCTGTTGTTCAAACGCCGCCGCGTAGACATTCCTGAACATGCGCTGATGTGCGTGTGCCGTTGTGCGCTCGTGTGATTCGTGCGTGACATCATCTGCCGAACTTTCTGGCGACACGTTCTTCAGGGCATCCCGCGTTGCGCTTGTGTACTGCATGGACACCGGCGCGCGTTCACCAATGCGCTCGCAGAGTCGCTGGAATTGTTCTGCATGACGTATACACCACGCGTGTCGGAGCGCGGCCAGCGTTGCTCCGTGCTGCGCCAGCGATGGTTCCCACACAGAAACTTCCGCATGCTCAGTGGTGCTGTTCGAAGTCCCACCGGCGCGTTTCCCGCTCTGGCGTTGGGCGACACGCAGCGCCGCATTCCGTTGACGCAACGCCGCACGGTATTGCTGTAAAGCTTGCAGATACCGCGGGTCTGTCAACGCGAGTGTGACGTCAAGAAAACGCCGGCGTTCCGCGGGGCCGCCCGCGACCAGTGCGACGTCTACGGGCGAGAAACAAACGGACGGCACGACGCCCAGTGCCTCGGACAGCTTCGCATGTTCAACGCCATCAACTGTCGCCTTCTTTTTCTTCGTGCTGCGTTCGTACGCCACCGTGACGTTTGAATACGCCGCGGGCGCTGAGAGGTGAGCGCGCACGTGAAATGCGGCCGCACCAAATCGCACAACGTCTGCGTCACGCGATCCACGCACGGAACGCAGCAATCCGAGATACGAAACTGCCTCGAGCAGATTCGTTTTGCCGTGTCCGTTCTCGCCGATAATTACCATCCCCGCGGATGGCAATTCAACGTCCAGGCGTTCGAAGTTGCGAAAATCGCGCAGTGACAGGCGTTGCAGCATGAAGCGTGACGGAGTTCCTGAATTCGATTTGCTGAAATACGCGAGCTACAAAGGTGTAACGCCGCTGCTGCGAACTTTTATCGACCCGTAAAAGTTGGAGGGCGTTTCGCAAGAAACGCTGACATGCCTTCGCGCACGTCTTCGGTGCTCGACAACATACCGAATGCGTCCGACTCGATGCGCAGCCCTTCTTCGAGTGATGTATCAAGGCCGCGATCCAGAATTTCTATGCAACCCGCCAACGCCAGCGGTGCGTTGCTGATCATTGTTTTAAGCAAATTCGTCGTTGTCTCAATTAACGACGCAGCCGGCACCACCTGATCAACCAAACCCAAACGCCAGGCCTCGTTGGCGTCAATAATTTCGCCAGTCAGCAACAAACGCAGCGCCGCACCACGACCAACAAGACGCGGCAAACGTTGGGTCCCGCCGTATCCCGGCACGATGCCGAGTTTCACTTCGGGTTGGCCCAGTTTTGCGAATTCAGATGCAATGCGCATGTGACACGACATTGCGAGTTCGCAACCGCCGCCCAGCGCAAATCCATTGATCGCCGCAATGGTCGGCTTCGGGCTCGTCTCAAATTTGCGAAAGACAGCCTGTCCTTTTCGCGAACGCGCTGTCGCAAGCATTGGCGTTTGTCCATGCAGTTCGCTGATGTCGGCGCCGGCAACGAAGGCACGTCCCGCACCGGTCAGTATCACCGCGCCGACGTCGTCGCGCACGCGCGCTTCGTCAATCGCAACGCCCAGTTCGGCAATTGTGGCGCCGTTTAATGCGTTGAGTTTGTCGGGGCGATTGACCGTGATTGTGGCAATGCGATCAGCGACGGCGAACGTCAGGAATTCGTAGGACATGCGCGCTTTCGGGGCGAGGATTTGAGCGGAAGGTTGGGAGGGGGAATCTAGTGGGCGGCGGAGTTTCGCGGCGGGGGCTATCCGGGGAGGGATTTCAGTGTGGCTGACCGCGATGACCTCCGAGGAGGGTGTATTTCGAGTCGTACCTCCGCGCAATCCGCGTTCACTGCAGTTGTCAATCTCCGACTACGCGCACGGAGCCCAGTCGCGCGTGGTGAAGAGCGACTCCACGCGCTACGTTCACCTCCGTGCTCCCAATTCCCGTCGTCGCCTGGAGTCCGTCGGGCCACTCGATCACGATTCTCGATCAATCCGCGCTTCCCGAAAAGGAAATCGCGCTCGAGTTGATCACGCTCGACGACGTCATCAACGCCATCCGCGCGTTGAAAGTGCGCGGCGCTCCCGCCATCGGTGTCGCCGCCGCCATGGGATTCGTCACGTCTCTCGAAAACAGCTCGGCATCAAATGTTGCGAGTGCGCGTGCGCAAATGAGGAGCTTTGGCGCGCAACTGATCGCCGCACGCCCAACCGCAGTTAATCTCGCGTGGGCCGTACGAAGAGTGCTCGAATCCGCCATTCATTCTGCGGATGCTGAATTCTTTCAGACGCTTCGCGCCGAGGCGCAAAAGATTCACGACGAGGATGTCGCGATGTGTCGACGCATTGGCGACGCGGGATTGCCGTTGATAACCGACGGCGTTCGCGTGCTCACACACTGCAACGCGGGCGCGCTTGCGACGGCGGGAATTGGAACAGCGCTCGCGCCACTTTACCGCGCGCACGAAATCGGACGTCGAATTACAGTCTTCGCCGACGAAACGCGGCCGCTTCGACAAGGTGCGCGGCTTACGGCGTGGGAACTCACACGCGCCGGAATTCCCGTAACAGTTTTGCCCGATTCCGCCGCGGCGTCGCTGCTACGCGAAGGCGACATTGATCTCGTGATTGTTGGCGCCGATCGCATTGCGAGCAACGGTGACGTCGCAAACAAGATCGGAACGTATCCGCTTGCGTTGGCTGCCCGTGAACACAATGTGCCGTTTTACGTGGCGGCACCGTGGAGCACAGTTGATGCGGACACAGAGAACGGCGCGTTCATTCCAATCGAACAACGTGACGCGGCCGAACTGCAGCCGTTGCCACTTCACGTTTCCGTGTTCAATCCCGCGTTTGACGTCACGCCCGCATCACTCATCTCAGCGTACATCACCGATCGTGGTGTGTTGATATCGCCCGCCAATCGCGGTGGTTTGCCGCTCGAAGTGCGCGCAACTGCACATCGATTTGTCGCGGAAGATTCCATCTGACTGTCGACACTGCCTTGATCGCCCCAACACCAAAAATCGATCCATCGTGAAACACATACTCGCCATCGATCAAGGCACAACTGGCACCACATGTCTCG
>JBDTTO010000584.1:0-3244 GCA_039930585.1 Gemmatimonadaceae bacterium | reverse complement strand
CCAGCACCGCTGCCTTCAATCGTGCGATCAATTCCGCGATCGACGCCGCGCGACAGCACACTCTCGGACAGCGCGTTCACTGGTTTGACCACAATGTTGTCGAGAATCGCATCGACGTTGTAGGCGTTGAGGAGTACCGCAGCAAAGCCGGTATCCGCTGGCGACGAATCTTTGTCGGTAACCGGAGCGCGAGAACCGACGTACGCGATGATCATGCCGATTAAGCCAACCGCAACTGCAGCGCCGATGAGCGCGAGTTCGGTCGAGTGCGAAAGTTGCGACGCACCGGCCAGCGCTTTGGTGCTCAAGCCGGTAACTGGCTCGAGCCATTCGGTGAGCCGTTCAGGCTTACCGATTGACATCCCTTCGGTGATAGCCGGCAGGTTGAGCCAGCCAGCAACTACCGTGAGTACCGCGAGCACGAGCACCGGCACCGTCATGTTTGCGGGCGCTTCGTGCAACGCCTCACGTTCCTGTTCGCCGGTTCGGTTGTTGCCGAAGAAGGCGAGCAACAACATGCGCGTCATATAAACGCCAGTGAGCAACGCCGTCAGCATACCCAACGCATAAATCACGTACAACACGGTGTTGCCGGGAACGCCAGCAATACTGGCGCTCGATAGCAGCGAACCCTGCGCACGCGCAAACACCGAGGACAGGATTTCGTCTTTCGAGAAGAAACCGGCCAGTGGTGGAATGCCAACAATCGCCAACGTCGCCAGCGTCATCGCCGTCGCAGTTGCGGGCATGTATTTGCGCAGCCCTCCCATGTTGCGAAGATCCTGCGCGTCCTGTTCATCGCGATGCGTGTGATGATACGCGTGATGCAGCGAATGAATGACTGAGCCAGCGCCAAGGAAGAGAAGCGCCTTGAAGAAGGCGTGCGTGACCAGGTGAAAGACGCCCGCCGAATACGCACCCACTCCAACACCAACGAACATGTACCCGAGCTGCGAAACAGTGGAGTATGCGAGAACTTTCTTGATGTCCCACTGACGAAGCGCAATCGTTGCGGCCCAGAACGCGGTAAGCGCTCCAACCAACGCCACGAACAACGAAACCTGCGGCGCGTTGGCAAACACCAGCGATGAACGCGCGATGAGATACACACCGGCCGTCACCATCGTTGCCGCGTGGATCAGCGCAGACACCGGCGTTGGACCAGCCATGGCATCAGGCAACCAGATGTACAACGGCAACTGCGCGCTCTTGCCCGTGCAACCGAGAAAGAGGAACAGTGCAATCGCTACAACAACTGGAGCACCCATTGGCAACGCACCAATCGCCGCGTTTGCCGTTGAGAAGTCAAGCGAACCAACCGTTACCCAGATCAGAAACATGGCGATCAGAAAACCAAAGTCGCCAATGCGATTAACGACAAATGCTTTCTTGCCCGCTTCGGTATTCGCCTTGTCGCTGAACCAGAAACCAATCAACAGGTACGAGCAGAGTCCGACGCCCTCCCAGCCGACAAACAGCACCGGATAACTGGAACCCAGCACGAGAATCAACATGCTGGTGACGAACAGATTGAGATACGCAAAATACCGCGCGTAGCCCGGATCCTTGATCATGTAACCAACCGAGAACACATGAATGAGTGTTCCAACGCCGGTAATGATCAGACACATCAGGATAGAAAGCTGATCAAGCTGAATGCCCCAGTTGATCTGCAGATTTCCCACGGGCATCCAACTGCCATAGTTCTGAATGAACGGCGCTTCCATGTGTGGTATGCCGACCATCTGAACGAAGATTGCCGCCGTCAAAACAAACGCCGCCAGCAATACGCCCGGACCAACAAGCGTCGGAATCAGCTTGGACGACCCTTGATCACCAGGGCGAAGCGACACAAGTCCGTTGATCATCGCACCCAACAACGGCAGCAACGGCAGCAACCAAACCCACTCGGCCATGGTTCCGTGCAACGGATGCGCGGCGCTGTTGACGCCGACTTCCTGGATGAGAGCAAAAGGCATGTGCATCATCCGCGGAGCAGCTTGAGGTCAGCCAGATTCACACTGCCAATGTGCCGGAACACCGCGATGACGATGGCCAGTCCAAGCGCTGCTTCAGCCGCGGCGATAGTCATCACCATGATGACGAACACCTGACCGGTGACACCGTGCAGTTTGGAGAAGGCGACAAAGGAAAGGTTGACTGCGTTCAGCATCAACTCCACGCACATGAACAGAATGATCGCGTTTCGGCGCGTGAGCACACCGATCACGCCGATCGAAAACAGGATCGCAGATACAATGATGGCGTCGTTAATCATGCGCTTACCCGCCGTTTCGCGAGAACGACCGCACCGACAACGGCCACCAGTAACACTAGACTCGTCACTTCAAACGCAACCAGATAGTCGTTGAACAAGGCCGACGCGATCGGGGTGACCACGTTGTCCGCAGCTGGCGCAAAATCAACGTCCGGAATTTTCTCGCGCAGTACGGAGATCACGCTGGCGGCAATGCCGATTCCGATCGCGCCCGCACCTAACCGCGCTGCGGCAGGTCGCACATCAGAAAGTGCGTCCGCGCGTCCAAGGTTGAGCAGCATGACCACGAACACGAATACGACCATGATGGCGCCGGCGTAGACAAGCACCTGAATCGCGGCTACAAATGGCGCGTCAAGCATCACGTACAAACCGCTCAACGCAAACATCACGTTGACCAGCCACAACGCGGCGGGCACAGGATTTTTGCGCGTGACGAAACACAGCGCGGACGTGATCGCGAGCAGCGCGAAGAAATAAAACTCGAAGCGAAGCAGAGAACTCATTCGCCTTTCGGGTCTGAGGGATCCCACAGTTCGCTGACCGGATGCGTTTGCGCCGTCAGTCGCTCGAGGTCATACACAAACGCCGCACGGTTGAATTCCGCGTTTTCGTAATGACGTCCCAGATGAATCGCTTCTTCCGGACACACTTCCTGGCAGTAGCCGCAGAAGATGCAACGAAACTCATCGATTTCGAATACGAGCGGAAAGCGGTTGCCCTGCTCGTCTTCGCCGGGCACCAGTTTGATGCAGTTGGCCGGGCACACGCTCGGGCACAAACCGCATGCGACACACTTGGCCGCGCCGGTTTCGGTCGTGAGCATGCGATGCGTGCCCCGCCACCGTGGAGACAGATCCCACTTCTGCTCCGGATATTCCATGGTGACCTTATGCGGGTCGACCATGTGTTTGATGGTGTGCACCATGCCACTCAACGTCGCGCGAATGTAGCTCACGTCGTGCA
>JBDTTO010000583.1:0-3250 GCA_039930585.1 Gemmatimonadaceae bacterium | reverse complement strand
GCTCACCGCCACCGCGAGGCCAGCAGCTCGAGGATCATTACTTCGGTGGCATTCCCGAGCGTGTGCAGGCGTGCATCAGCGAAGTCGAACTCGAGCTGTACAAGTTGGGCGTTCCAATTGTCACGCGTCACAACGAAGTCGCGCCGTGCCAGTTCGAAATGGCGCCGATGTTTGAAGAAACCGATGTTGCCTGTGATCTCAACCAGCTCACGATGGCGATCCTGCGCAAAGTTGCGCCGCGTCACGGTTTGCAGGCAATCATTCACGAAAAGCCGTTTGCCGGCATCAACGGTTCGGGCAAACATTGCAACTGGTCGATGGCCATTCGCGCCGACAACGCGCTCGATGGCACGAACCTGCTCAAGCCAGGCAAGACGCCGCACCAGAATCTTCGCTTCCTGTTGATTCTTGCGGCCGTGTTGAAGGGCGTGCACAAACATCAGGGCCTGCTGCGTTCGGGCATTGCCACCAGCGGCAACGAACATCGCCTTGGCGCAAACGAAGCGCCGCCGGCCATCTTCAGCGCGTTTGTTGGCACCATGCTGACAACGATGATTGATGAAATCGTTGCCGGAAAAGTTGGCACAAACGCGGAAGCGGCGGTGCTCAAACTTGGTGTCGCGAAGTTGCCCGAAGTTGAACAGGACAACACCGATCGCAATCGCACATCACCGTTTGCCTTCACCGGCGCGAAGTTCGAATTCCGCGCAGTTGGCAGCTCACAGAGCGTGGCGTTCCCGGTGATGGTGCTGCAGGCCGCCGTTGCCGAAGCGTTGGGCGATGTCACCGAAGCACTGAAGGCCGAGCTCAAGGAAACGAAGAACGTGAACGATGCGGTGCTCAAAGTTGTGCGTGCTGCGTATCAGGAAAGTTCGGCCGTTCGTTTCGAAGGCAACAACTACTCGGACGAATGGGTTGTTGAAGCGAAGAAGCGCGGCCTGCTCAACCTGCGTCGTACGCCCGAAGCATTGGCGCAGCTCACGACGGATTCGGCCAAGAAGTTGTTCGCAAGCACCGGCATTCTCACGGATGTCGAACTGGACAGCCGCTACCACATTCGTCTCGAGCGTTACGCGAAAGACATTCTGATCGAGTTGCACACGATGCAGCAGTTGGTCGACACGCAGGTGTTGCCGGCGGCGTACGCCTACATGGGCGCGCTTGCGGGCAATGCTGGTCAGGGTGCGGCCGCGGGCATCAACATGCAGCCGTTGGTGGATGCAGCAAACGGTGTCAGCAAGTTGCTCACAAACCTGCAGAAGAAGCGTTCCGAACTCGCGAAGGTCACGGCGAAGGCGGAAGGCATGCATGACGAAGCCGTAGCGCAGGCCGAGTTCCTGACGAGCACGGGCTGTGACACGATGGCTGGTGTGCGTGAAGCGTGTGATGCGCTGGAACTCGTGGTTGGTGACGAGTACTGGCCGTTGCCGAAGTACCGCGAAATGTTGTTCCCGGTGTAACAGCATTCGCAGGCAAAACAGAACGGGCCGATCTCGAAAGAGCTCGGCCCGTTTTGTTCCAAAAGGAATGGACAGCTCAATCGAATGTCGTTAGCCTCCGTGCAGCGCAGGTTCGAATCCCTATTCAGAATGATGAATCGCCACATGCATTTTCATATCAATCGTCTGGCTCTTACGGTCAGTTTGTGCGCGTCGGCAATTCTGGTGGGCTGCGGCGACGACAATCCGATCGCTCCTGCAAAGGGGACGCCGGGCATCCATCCACTACTGGGTGTTGGAGTCACAGACACGATTGAAACTCTGCTCGCGCAGGCACTTGTAATTGAAGTTCGGGATACGGACGGGGAGTTGGTTCGCGGCGTCGTTGTGCGTTTCGAATCGCAACCATCGTCCGATCCGGCACGCCGAAACGAGACGGCCGTCAGCGTGTGCGCGCTAACGGCACCAACGTGCGCCGCCGGTGCAACTTTTCGCAGTGATTCAACGGACGACCGCGGAAGAGCGAGCGCATTAATCAGATTCGGTTCGGTCGCAGGTAAGTCCGTCGTGCGCATGCTTGTTCCGGAACTCGGACTGGTTGACTCGGTGGTCTACACAGTTACGCCGGGCGCGCCTGTGCGCGTGCGGGCGGTCGTAGCTGACACCGCGCTCGACATCGGTGCGACCGCGTTGTTGCGCGGCCGAGTGGTGGATCGCTACAACAACGCGCGAACGGAAACGACGATCACCAGCATCGGAGCCGGAAACGCGATTTCGCTGAACGCCGCAACGGGTGTTGTAACGGCGAATAATCCTGGACTGCAGTACGTCTATTCGCGATTGGGCACGTTCGTTGACTCGACCATTGTGCGCGTGTATCCGGCGGCGGGACGCCTGGTGGTGTGGTCGGCATCATCCAACAGCGTGCGCCTCGTGGACATCAATGGCAGCAATTCACGTACCCTGCTTACGTCGCTCTCCAGTGATTTCGGAGTGTTCCCGCAATTTGACGCCACTCGACAACGTGTCACATTGCACGCGAACCTGAGCGGTTTCGGCTCGCCGAATGCTGCAATTGTAGTCGACACCAACGGAGCGCAGCGTCGAAATATCAGCGTGGAGACTGGGCTGAGCACTGTCGTTGCGGTACGCGGATTGACCGACGGAACACTTTCAATAGTGGGACGTCGTGCGGCGGACGCTGGGTATTCTTTGTTCAAGGTATCGCTGGCCAACTCGCTCACGTTGGTCGCCGCGCTGCCGGGATTCAGCCCGTTTGACATTGGGTATGGCGGTTCGGACATTTCGCATGATGGCACAAAGGTTGCTTATCTCAACGGCTCTGAACTGCGCGTGTTGAATGTGGTGACCGGCGCCATCACTGTGCTTGCCGCGAATGGTCGATCACCGCGCTGGTCAGCGCTTGACGACAGAGTGGCGTACCTCGCTCCCATAGGCACATTTGATGGGACGATTGTCGTCATCAACGCCGACGGAACAAACGCTCGTGCCGTTGGCAGCACGGTATTCAGTCCGGGACTGACGTGGTCACCCGATGGGAAATTTATCGTCGGCAGAAGCAGTATCAGCCCGGCGGCAACGCTGATGTTAGTGCAGGTCAGCGACGGCGCGAGCGTACCACTTCGTTTTGCGAATGCCGGTGGTGTTGAAGACTACTATCAACCGGACTGGAGATAGACGCGCCTGATTGCTGTGCGCAGCAATCAGGACATCGGTTTCGTGATACGATATATGCGCAAACTCGGGACATCGTCATCGTTGTACCACACGCCGCCAACTTCGTCGTGATC
>JBDTTO010000582.1:0-3251 GCA_039930585.1 Gemmatimonadaceae bacterium | reverse complement strand
GGCATCACTGCCAGCCTCTGGCTCAGACAATGCAAACGCACCAAGCCACTCACCACGCGCCATAGGCTTCAGAAATTTTTCCTTCTGCTCATCGTTCCCGAAGTTAAGCAACATCTGCGTTGGCAAAGAATTGTGCACGCTCATGAGCACCGCCGCCGATGCATCAACCACCGCGATTTCTTCGAGCGCCAGCAAATACGTGTTGGCATCGAGGCCAAGTCCGTCGTATGCCTCGGGAAGCATCATGCCGAGGAAACCGAGTTCGGCGAGTTGTTGCACCATCGAGCGATCAAAGCGTTGTTCACGATCACGCTCGGCCGCCAAGGGCGCGAGTTCGCGCTCGGCAAAGTTGCGGGCCGTGCTTTGAATTTCCTGTTGCAGCTCGGTGATCGGCAAAAGCGACATGCGGATGTTCCAGTCGTGTGAGTAAGTATGCGCGAAAAACGGTTTGGCTACGCCAGCAAGCGATCGAACTATTTGGCAGCGTACTCGTAAAAGCCGCGGCCACTCTTTTTGCCGTACCATCCAGCGGCGACGTATTTGCGGAGCAGCGGGCATGGGCGGTATTTCGTGTCACCCAATCCGTCGTGCAGCACTTCCATGATGGCGAGGCATGTGTCGAGACCGATAAAATCCGCGAGCACCAGCGGACCCATTGGGTGATTCATGCCCAGCTTCATGATGGTGTCGATTGCCTCAGGTGTACCTACGCCTTCCATCACGCAGTAGATCGCTTCGTTGATCATCGGCATCAGAATGCGATTCGCGACGAAGCCCGGATAGTCGTTCACTTCAACCGGCGTTTTGCCAATTGCTTTCGACAGTTCCATCACTTGCGCTGTTGTCGCGTCGCTCGTGGCGAGACCGCGAATCACTTCGACCAGTTGCATAACTGGTACTGGATTCATGAAGTGCATACCAATCACCAGTTCGGGGCGCTTTGTTCGCGCGGCGATTTCGGTGATTGAAATTGAGCTCGTGTTTGTCGCGAGAATGGCGCCCGGTGCGGCGAGTTTGTCGAGATCTTCGAAGATTTTGAACTTGAGATCGCGACGTTCGGTGGCGGCTTCGATGATAAGGCTTGATGCGCTGACCACGTCCATTGTCGGCGACGTTGCAACGCGCGCCAGAGCGGCCGCAGCCGCATCGGCCTGCAGCGCGCCTTTCTTCACCTGGCGATCAAGATTCTTCGCGATGTTGTCGCGACCGCGTGACAATGCGTCTGCGCTCACGTCAATCATCGTGACATCGTGACCTGCCGCAGCAAACACGTGAGCAATGCCATTGCCCATCTGCCCTGCACCGATCACCGAAACGTTCTGCTTGTTCACACCGGACATCTATGCACTCCGCAAAGAGTTGGACGCTGATTTAAAAAACTTCGTGGGATACAAACCAAACGCGACAGCGGCCAGGAGCACCAACGTGGCCACTGCGCCACCTTCTGGTCCCCAATCGCCGCCGGCAAGCCAATCCGGACCATCCATTATCGCACGATATCCGGGCGTTGTTAGGGGCAACCCGCTCACTGGGACGTGCAACAGTGCGGCCATCACCCAATTCCAGGTCAGATGGGCGATCCACGCCGCGGGGAGGCTGTCGGAATGCATGCGAAGCAATCCGAGTGCCAGGCCAGCCAACATGACGTTGGCGATGGCGAGAACGTCTGCGCCGGGATTCTGAAAGTGCACGAGGCCGAACAACACGCTCGTAAACACCAACGCGATGCGCGTTGAACTGCCGTCTTCAGCCACGCGCCACAGATAGCCGCGAAAGATCAGCTCTTCGTACAGTGCCGCCGGCGCAAGCAGCAAGGTTGTGCGCACCGTGGATTCAACCCACGCAGATGACGGCGACTGTGCAACGTCACCACTCAGGAATGCCGAGAGTGTGTCGGGCATGAAATGCAAATGCCCTGAGACTGCGAGCAACGCAGCCGTCACTCCGATGGCGCCACCGCCCAACACCGCGCTCTGCACGAGCAACGAAGCGCGCCATGCCGGTTTCGTAAAACCGATTGCAGACCACGGTTGGTTGTCGACGTTGCGCAAAACGAACGCGATTGTCGCAAGCGCCGACATCAGGTCGACCCACTCGTTCTGCGGAATGAGTCGCCCGGTGTTATTCGAGACGAACGACAACACTGGTGACGCAACTGCCCCGATGATGCCGTTGGCCAGAAAATACACACACACGAACACGCCAATCCGCCACGCTGCTCGCAACTGTCCACCGGAGCCGTACAGCCAAGAGGCCGGCTCCGGTGAAGTCGTCTGACGAGTTGTCACGACGCGCGAGTGTTAAGTAGCGCGGTGTGTCTTAGACTGCGCGCTCCACCGACAGTGCTACTGCGTCACCGCCGCCCAAACACAGCGTGGCAAGTCCGGTGCGCGCGTTGCGATCGGCCATCGCGTGCAACAGCGTCACCAGTACACGTGCGCCGCTTGCGCCCAATGGATGGCCCAGTGCAATGGCACCTCCGTTCACGTTCAGTCGTGAATTGTCCCAGGACAATCCATCACCAACCGCGATTGATTGCGACGCAAACGCTTCGTTCGCTTCAATCAGATCGTAGTCGTTGATGCTGGTACCGTTCTTCTTCATCAGGTTGTTGACCGCCGTAATTGGCGCGAAGAACAAATCCTGTGGATTACCAGCGCCCGTCGCATAACCCGTGATGCGCGCGAGGATGTTGAGTCCGTACGCTTTCGCAAACGCCTCGGACGTAACAACGACTGCTGCACCGCCATCATTCAGCGATGATGCATTGCCCGCAGTAACCGTCAGATCTTTTGCTTCGGTGCCCTTGAGCGAAAACGCCGGACGCAACTTCTGTAGCGAATCAAACGTCGTGTCGGCGCGTGGACCTTCGTCAGCACTGACAATCGTCGGACCTTTGCGTCCCGCGATTTCAACCGGCACGATTTCTGTCGTGAACTTTCCCGCTTGCTGTGCCGCAATCGCCTTTGCGTGCGAACCAGCGGCGTATTCGTCCTGACGTTCGCGCGAAATATTTCCATTCTTTGCGGTGTACTCAGCGTGACTGCCCATCACGACGTCGCACGTGGCGCACAACAAACCATCTTTGGTCACGCCATCGAGCATTGACTGATCACCGAACTTCACACCGCTGCGCATTCCGTTCACATAAAACGGCGCGTTGCTCATCGACTCCTGACCACCGGCAACAATCACATCGGCATCACCAGCCTTGATCGCTTGCGCGGCCTGCATGACGGCCTTGAGTCCTG
>JBDTTO010000581.1:0-3262 GCA_039930585.1 Gemmatimonadaceae bacterium | reverse complement strand
AGCAAAGCGGCCGCTCGCCTCAAGGAAGCAAAGAAAAAGGCGTCCGCGAAGAAAAAAGTTGCTGCAGCAAAGAAGAAAGATGCGAACGCAAAGAAGCGCGCCGCGAAGGCTGCGAAAAAAGAAGCCGCCTGGAAAAAGGCGGCGGCAAAGCTCGCGAAGAAATCCGCGCGTAAACGCGCAGCCTGATGAGTCAGGAACCGGGGAAGGTCTCAAGCACCCGCGCGTATACGGGTCGCATCATTTCACTGGACGTGGATGAAGTGCGCTTCCCCGATGGTTCTGTTGGCAAGCTGGAAATGATTCGGCATCCCGGCGCGAGTGCCGTGGTGCCGTTGCTCAATGAAGACGGCGCATCCGCACCGCACGCTACCGATCCGATGGTGCTGCTTATTCGTCAGTATCGCTACGCTGCCAACGGATACTTGTACGAAGTGCCCGCGGGTCGGCTTGACCCAGGCGAAGATCCGGCGCATTGCGCAAAGCGTGAACTGAAAGAAGAAACAGGGTATGATGCGGAGCGTGCAGAATTGTTGTTGACAATGTTTACGACGCCCGGCTTCACCGATGAAAAAATCCACTTGTTTGTTGCAACAGGATTAGTCGCTGGTGATTCACATCGCGAAGCAGACGAATTTCTTGAACTCAAGCCGATGCGGTTGTCGCACGCGGTCGCCATGATTGCGAGCGGAGAAATTCAGGATTCGAAAACGGCGTTGGCGTTGTATCTGACCAAGGAACGTTTAGGCGCACCGATTTAGCACACAGCACCAGGTACAAAGTCGCTGGTTCCGCGCCGCACCCCTCGAAAATGGGCACGAGTCTTTTGAATATCGACCGACGCTGGTTGCGCAGGTACATGAGGGAGCCGTTGTTGGCGATTGGCATTCTCGCGGCGCTTGCCGCCTGTAGCGAGAAGACGCCCGGTGAACCCGGGGAAGTCGCAGGCACGCCGGGACTGCGCGTGATCAGCGGCGGCGGGCAATCGGATACGATTGACGCGGTATTTGCGCAGCCGCTGGTAGTCGAGGTGCGTGACGACAACGGTTTTCTTGCAAAGAACGTCGTCGTGCGACTCGAAGTGCAGCAGACGCCCGATCCAGTGCGCATCGGCAACTCGTTACTCCTCTGCGGCTCAACCGCGCCCACGGCCTGCTCAGGCTTTGCTTATCCCGCAGTCGCGACCACGACCGATAGTACTGGGCGTGTCCAGATGAAGGTCGCAGGCTCGAACATAAGCGGGCGCGCCGTTGTGCTTGTGTACGCGCCAACAATTGGTAAGCCGGATTCCGCGGTGTTTCAGGTGCGCCCCGGAAACCTTGCGCGCATTCGTGCATCGGCCGTGGACACGGCACTCACAATCGGCACACCCGCCACGTTGCGCGGTGCATTGACGGACCGGTACGGCAATTTGCGAACCGAGCTGCCAACGTTGAGTGCCGGCACCGGCACCGCGTTCACCGTCGATGCCACAACGGGCGTTCTCACTCCGCGTGAATTGGGTGCGCAGTATTTGTTCGTACGTCAGGGCACGCTCGTCGATTCAACGCGTGTGCGTGTGTTACCGGCCGGCCGCATTGTGGTGTGGGCGGGCGACGGATCAATACGTCTCACGAATCTTGACGGAACGCGTGTGCGTGTTCTTGCACAGAACATGAACAGCAGCATTTCCGTCTTTCCAAACTTTGATGCGACACGCCAGCGCGTGACGTGGCAATCTGGTTTCAATTCGCTGCCGTTTCCGGTGAACACCATCACGATTGTGGACACCATCGGCACACCACGTCGCGACATCGATCCGAATACCAGCGGGTTTACACAGATTCTCAGCACGCGCCAGATGGCCGACGGCACCTTGCTCGTCTTCGGCGTTCGCAATGGGCAAACCGGGCTGTACGGCGTTTCCACGACCGACGTGATCACGCTGATCCGATTGGTTCCGGCAACGTTGTTGGCAACGGGTGTGGCCGACATCTCGCACGACGGCACGCGCGTGGCGCTCGTTGGCTTTGACCGCAACACACAAACCATTGCAATGCACGTGATGGTCGCGGCAACGGGAAATGTGACCGCGCTGGATTCCGCCGCGGGCTCGCCGCGTTGGTCGGCGCAGGATGATCGCATTGCGTACCTCTCCGGCCCGGTGAACGGGGCGGGATTGCGCACAACCGTTGCCATCATCGACGCCAACGGTCAGAACAAACGCACCATTGCCACCAGAGTGTTCGATCAAGGAATTGCCTGGTCCCCTGACGGCATCTACCTCCTCGCGCGATACACAGATTCTGAAAGTGGTGGGACCTTGAACGTGTACCGCATCAGCGATGGTGCCATGCTGCCGCTTGTGCTCCCCAATGTTCCATCCCCGCGTCAACCCGATTGGCGCTGAGAAAATGACTACTCAAACGAAATCCGTGCGCGCGTTCCTGCTCACGCTGGCCAGCGTCGCCGCGACCGCCTGTTCGTCCAAGGAAGCAATCGTAGAACCGCCCGTCGACGGCCCACCGAAGCTCAGCATCGTTCGCGGCGCCAGCGCGACGGACACGATTCAGGCGCTTGTCTTCGAAGCCATTGTCGCTGAAGTGCGGGGCAGGGACGGCAAACCAGCGGCTGGAATACCCGTAACGTTCTCGGTGCCGGCAGTCGCAGACGCTGCACGGAAAACCGAAACGCTCATCGCAGTGTGCAATCTGCTAGGCAATGGCTGTGTACAGTCGCAAAACTCCATCCGCGACTTTGTCGACACCACGGACGTAGATGGGCGCGCGAAAGCGTTCGTTCGCCTCGGTTCAATTTCAGGTCGTGTTGTTGTGCCAATCGCGGTGTCCGACCCAGCGCTGTCCGATTCAGCCGTTTTCAATGTGACGGCCGGTAACGCAGTACGTCTGCGTGCGTTTGCATCGGACACATCGCTCAATGTTGGCACATCAATCACGCTTGGCGGTCGCACCGCCGATCGCTTCAACAACCTGCGCGCGGACGCCACCACCACGACGGCCGGACCGGGCGCCGTCCTCACAGTCACTACGTCAGGTGTCGTCACGACCCGCGACATCGGTGAACAGTGGACATTTGTGCACGCGGGATCATTCCTTGATTCCACATTGGTGCGCGTTGTTCCCGCTGCACGTTTGGTTGCATGGGATGCACTCGGAGAGGCGGTGCGCATCATGAACACGGACGGCAGCAACAAGCGCACGCTTGTCAGCAACATCGCGACAAGCATTGGCGTGTATCCGCATTTCGAGACCAATCGGCGCCAGGT
>JBDTTO010000580.1:0-3266 GCA_039930585.1 Gemmatimonadaceae bacterium | reverse complement strand
ACGCGTACAAGGCTGTTAGAACACGCGCCGCGCCGACACAAAATTCTGACGCAGGCGCAACACGTAATCGTCAGCGCCGCGCAGATCTTCGAACGAAGCGCCGCCGCGGCCAAGCGCGGCATGCAGCAGACCTTCGTTTGAAAGTGAAATGCCAACGTGCGTCACGCGACGGTCATCACGATCGGAGAAGAACAACAAATCTCCTTCGCGCAATTGTGCCAGCGAGTCGCTGCGCAAATTGGTGATCGGAATGTTTTCTCCGACTTGCGCCTGTTGATAGGCGTCGCGCGGCAGTGCAATTCCGTGCAGCGTGTACACCGACTGCACCATGCCACTGCAATCACACGCCCATGGCGTGACACCGCCCCACTGATAACTGGTGCCGGTAAAAAAACGTGCAGCACTCTGCACCACTGACGATGCGACGGACGGAAATTGTGCCGCAATCTGCGACGCCAAAACAGCATCGCCAGAAACGATGATCTCGCTCTCGGGAATTCGTGCGTTGAGTGGCAGTGCGCGTTCTCGGCCGTTTGCATCGCGCACAACAACGCCCGTGCTCAAACGCCACGACGACTCATCGCCCGATGATCGTTCGAGATAGCCGCGATGCATCCATCCTTCGTATTTATCGGCGCTACGCACGCGCCACCAATCCCCTTTCTGCTTCAAAAGCATCAGCGTATGCCCCGCAACTACCTGCGACGTTTGCGGCGAGCTGACGCGCGCTTCGACATGCATTGGTGCAATTGCCGCGCGTACACGCGCCGGTTCGTTAGTGACGAGCATCGTTGTCTCCCAGCCCTGGAATTCCATCCCTGCCGTGCGCCAAACGCACGGAACGTTCGATTGCTTCTTCCATCGCAGCGACTGCCAACGCCTCAACAACAGGCAACGGCGCGGCGCTGCCCGACGGCGGACATGCAGCAAAAATAACATCGCCATCGGCCACAGTGCCGCATGGCGTGATGCGACGATAAAACGCCGCCGACGTTGCGGCCGCGACCTGTGCCAACTGCACTTTGGAAAGTGACGCGCTCACGGCAACAAACGCGATGGTCGTATTGCCTCGCGTGGTCGTGCTTGCCTCGTTTCCTGCATGAGTCGAACTAACCAACGGCGCGCTCCGAAGCATCAACTCGCCGTCCGCAAACGTTCCGTCGGCCAACCGTGCGCCCGCGATAATTGCGCGGTTGGCATCACGGATGTCTCCCAGCGAATTCGTTACAACCAACGCAGCTGCGGAGATGGTGCCGTTCGTCGCGGTTCCGCATCCGACACCGCCTTTCATTGATTGCGCCATACCGCCGATTTTCCCGACAGTTGCTCCAGTTCCCGCGCCAACGGATCCCTCGGCAACAACATCTCCCGATGCACTATCACACGCAGCGTACGCCATTTCGGGAGTTGGTCGCGCGCTGAATTGGCCCAGTGGTACGAGATCAAAAATTGTTGCAGCCGGAACAATGGGAACGACACCGGTGCCGATGGCGTGACCTCGTCCGTGTTCTTCCATCCATCGCATCACGCCCGCTGCCGCATCGAGGCCGTATGCCGAGCCGCCGGTGAGCATCACCGCGTCAATTACATCGACCAGATGGTCGGGCTGACACGTGGCGAGATCACGCGTTCCGCTGGCGCGTCCCAACAAATGCGCGGCACAACGAAATGAATGTTCAATGCCACGGATGACGGTACAACCGGTTGCGCCTTGCTCATTAGTAGCGTGGCCAACAGCAAGACCGAGGTCTTTCCAGGGCGTGGCGGTGGATGACGTCATGGCCGAAATCTAACGGTCGAACTAGCGGGGATCGGCGGTCCGAAGTACCTGGTCGGTGGAAATTTCGCGCACCATACCGAGGCCACCGATAACGCATCCGTCTTCGAGCACTGGCGACGAAATCAGCAGGCACACGCGGGGTTCGCCCCTATCATCGAGGTAACGCAATTCCGCCTGCTGACGGGTGCCTTGCATGGTGTTTTGCAGAATGTCCTGCGCCAACGCCATATCGCGCGGGTCAACGGCAATGAGACACGGCATTCCGATGAGCTGTTCACGGTCACGGCCGGTTGCCAACTCAAGCGCCCTGTTAACGGCGGTGAAACGTCCGGCAACGTCAACGGTAAAGATGGAGTCGCTCGCATCTTCGACAAGGCGTTCGTACTGAGCTTCGGATCGTTCGCGTGCAGTGACGTGTGTGTGCTGTTCGGTGATGTCGCGCAAAGACGCGACGGTTCCGATGACCTTGCCCATCTCCAATAACGGTGCGCTGCTGACTGCCACGCGGCGCACGTCGCCATTCGGTCGAAGAATGCGGCATTCGTAGCGCTGCTGGTCTCCCTGAAACACCGAACTTTCCGAATGCGAAACTTCGGCCAACGAATCTTTGGCAACGATTTCGTTCACGCGCATACCAATCAGTTCGGCGCCGCGATCGAACAGCGTATGTGCTGCCGGGTTGGCCATCGAAATTCGACGATCCGTGGTCGTGATGACAATTGCGTCCGACGCAGTCTCGACCACGAGGCGATGACGTTCGGCAAGTCGGTGCATTGAACTGACGTCATCGAACGTGATAACTACACCGCCGTCAGGATGCGGCGACGCCGAAACTTCAAACACGCGGCCGCCCCGTTCGTCAACGATAGTGTTTCGTGATGCGACTCCCGATTCGATTGCGTTCGCCACCAGTGAATCCAGACCGTTCACTTTTGAGGCCGCTGAATTTCCCAGCAGCGCCTCTCCAAACCGACGACCGATCAACGACTGAAACGAGCTGGCTCTGCACAGTTCCAATGCGCGTGCGTTGCAACGTTTGATGCATTGCGTATCGTCGATAACCACCATGGCTGTGGCAATGCTGTCAAACGCAACTTTCCACTCGCGCGTGGCGCGTTCGACTTCTTCAAAGAGCTGCGCATTCACGATCGCAACAGCAACGTGGTCGGCCAGGCGTTGCAGCACCCGGCCGTCGTATTCGGTGAAGGGTTCTTCACGATTGCTGACCGCCAGCGTGCCTATATTACCGCGCGCCGTTGAAAGTGGCGCGACGACGGTGCGCCGAACGTGCACGAGTGGATATGCAATTCGATTGAAGTGTGAATCGCTCTTGTACTCGTTCGAAACTACAAGTTGGCCGGTTGAGGCAACGCGACCCATCAAGCTGGATTCCACGGGCAGGTGTACGCCGGCCAGCACTTCCATCTCGCCCGCCGCCGCGACGATATGCATATACTCGCCATTCCGAAGTGCGATGACCGCGCCC
>JBDTTO010000579.1:0-3268 GCA_039930585.1 Gemmatimonadaceae bacterium | reverse complement strand
TGCGCGATCAGTTTGAGTTTCTCATGAAGG
Organism: Gemmatimonadaceae bacterium; assembly: GCA_039930585.1. Taxonomy (GTDB): domain Bacteria; phylum Gemmatimonadota; class Gemmatimonadetes; order Gemmatimonadales; family Gemmatimonadaceae; genus Gemmatimonas. The sequence goes on along the minus strand of JBDTTO010000579.1, from coordinate 3,238 downwards.
ACTGGATCAACGACGGCGACTTTGCGGGGCTTGGGCAACATCGCGATCCGGTGATGGGCAACCAGCCCGACGGTGGTGGTCGTTTCAAGATTCCGGGAGAAACGAAACCGCACACAATTTTGCGCAACATGAAAACGTTTATTACGACCAAGGGTGGCGCGTATTTCTTTTTGCCGAGTGTGACGGCGTTGCGGTATTTGAGCGACGATGGACTTCAACACGCGCCCAACGCCGACTCTTGGTGACTCTCTCTCTTCTGCAGGCAGCCCCGTTGCAGGGCGAAACGCGCATCTTCGACCACAACGGCGAGTTCGATTCCGCACGGTTTGATGAAGTATTTGTCCGCTACCGCCGCTCCAATGTTGACGGACTCTGCGAATCCGATATCGCTGTAATGATCGAAGACATTTCTCTGCCAGGAACGGTGCAGCGTTCGTCATCGCAGCTCGCGTTTCGTTTGTTGATGACGATCGCGGGCGAACCAACACCGAGTGGCGAATTGGTTATCACGCGCGCGCGATTGCGCGCGTTTTACGAAGGTGATCTGCTCCCTTCGCTATTGACGCAACGTTCCGGCGTGAGAAACGCCGAGCCGATTCGAGCGACACTCGGCGGCGTTGCGGTGGGCGCCGTTCAAGCCATCTGTCCGTTCAGCCCGCGGGCGTGAGCACACCCGATTCCGGCGATCCATCCCCGTTCGTTTGACGCCCACAGCGAACGAGCTGTATTCTTGATTGACAAGTCACGAAGCCGCGCCACCTCTCTTAATTAATCCTCATGCGTCGCTCCCACCTTCTGCGCCTTACTGCGCTCCTCGCCGTCACAGTTGTTGCTTCACAGGGAGCCCAAGCCCAGGGCCGCGGCGGTCCCCCAGGCCCACCGCCCGTCTCCGGCATTGACGCCAATGGGAAACTCGGCCCGGTAGTGAAGGACGGCGTGATGCAGCCTGTCGCAGAATTCGCCGACACGTCGCAGATCATTCGCCAATCACTGTGGGTCGTCACAAACTTCGACAGTGATCGCGACGGCAAACTTGATCGCGTACACGTGCAGGTCACACGTCCGGGTGCGGCGGAAAAGGCGGGACTCAAAGTTCCCATCTTGATGTTGTCGTCACCCTACATCGGACCGACAAACAACGAATCGCCCGACTGGGATGTGAATCAGGAACTCGGCGCTGCATCACCACCGCGCAAGTTGCCGGTGTATCGCGCGTACTCCGATTCGATGCGGCTCAATCCGGGACCCGTGCAGTGGGTCGCACGCGGATTCGCTGCGGTCGCAGTTGAAAATTCTGGCACCGGACTTTCTGCGGGTTGTCCGACGGTTGGTGATTCGATTGAAAACGTCACGCCAAAATATGCGATCGACTGGTTGAACGGACGCGCGAAAGGATACACAACGATTGACGGCAATGTTGAAGTCAGCGCCGCATCATGGTCGACCGGAAAAGTTGGAATGTTCGGCACGTCGTACGAAGGCACGATGCCGCTCGCGGCTGCGATCACGGGAGTGCAGGGACTCGAAGCAATCGTTCCGATGTCGCCAAACACTTCGCAGTATCGCTACTATCGCTCAAATGGATTGGTGCGCTCGCCGGGCGGATATCTCGGCGAAGACATCGGTGTGCTGTACGACTTCATTCACTCAGGTAAGAATCGCGAAGGTTGCGACAAAATCTGGCGCGATGGCATCATGGCGCAGAATGCCGATCGCGAGAGTGGTGACTTCAATCAGTTCTGGGCCGATCGCGATCAAACGCCACTGCTCAAGAATGTGAAAGCCGCGGTGTTGTTCGCGCACGGATTCAACGATTGGAACGTCGTGCCCGAACACACGATTCGCATGTGGGATGAACTCAAGAAATTGAATCCGAGTTCAAAGTTGTATCTGCATCAGGGCGGACACGGTGGAAGTCCGCCGGCTGACATCGTCGCAAAATGGTGGGCGCACTATTTGTACGGCGTCAACAACGGTGTTGATACGTTGCCACGCGTGATGATTGTGCAGTCCAACGCAACATCGCCTGCACCTGTTGCTGGTGGACGCGGCGGTGCAACGCCTGCGCCCATGTTTTTCTCCGATTATCCGATTCCGGGATCGGCTGCAGTGAAAGTGTTTCCCGCGAAAGGTGGAAGCGCGGTGGGATCACTCGCATTCTCCGCACCAGGTAAACAAGGCACAGAAAAACTGACGGACGATTTCCATGTTTCGCCAGCAATGATGGCACTCGCGGGAACATCACCAAATCGATTGTTGTACGCACTGCCGATTCTGAAAGACACGGTACATCTCTCGGGACGCACCGTTGTCACGCTAAAACTCGCCGCAAATAAAGCGGCGGTGAATCTCTCGGTGTATCTCGTCACGTTGCCGTTCGATTCCGCACGCATCGGAAGCGCCGGACAAATCGGTATCGCAACACGCGGTTGGGCCGATCCGCAAAACTGGAAATCACTCACCAGCGACAAAGACTACACATCAATGGCGCGCGGTGAACCACTGAAGCCGGGACAGTTTTACACGATGACATTCCCGCTGCAGGCAGATGATCAAGTCATTCTTCCGGGACAACAGCTCGCCATCATGATTCTGTCGAGTGACGTTGGCTTCACGCTTCATCCGGCACCCGGTGCGGAACTCACGATTGATCTCGACGGATCATCGTTCACGTTGCCGGTGGTTGGAGGAAAAGCGAAACTGCAAAGCGCGCTGGGATCGAAGTAGCATCACCCGTATTTCACACTACGCGCGGCTCAAGGTCGCGTCACCTCAGTTGCATGCAAAGCGCGCCGTTCGAAGTACCGAACGGCGCGCTTTGTATTTTTATGCGACTTGAGTCAATTCGTTCTGTCGGAACGTCAAACGTGGCGCGTCCAGTCGGGTGGAAGATCGAGCTTCGCAAGCCGCTCGGGATCCGTGAGCGCATCCAGCTGCACCACCAGGCCGTCGCGGATCGTCATTCCCATCACGCTCACGATCTGGCCGTCTGGAGAACGACCAATAAATCCCGGCGAGCCGTTCACGAGTGCCTGGAGTGCAAACGGTGCCATCCGTGCAAAACGAACCGCTCCCTCTGCGACGGCGAGCGCACCGTGCACCACACGTGTGGCGCCCGCTCGAACCGTGCCTCCGTCCAGGTGCAGCACAACGTTCGGATCGAGCACGGCGAGCAACGCCTCGAAGTCACCGTCGCGAACGGCCGCAAGGAACGCGTCGGCCACGCGCTGTTGCTTCG
>JBDTTO010000578.1:0-3272 GCA_039930585.1 Gemmatimonadaceae bacterium | reverse complement strand
CGCGGCGGTCAGCGGCAGGTTGCCGCAGCCTGCGATCGTGGCGTTGTTGTCGGTTTCGGTTGGGTACAACACGCGGAAAGCCGTGGCCAAACCAGCGGGTGAACTCAAAGCGCGCATTGATTCGCTGGACGCCGAAATTGCCGCAGCGAGTCGTGCAGGCAAGACAAACGAGATGCGTCGATTGTATACGAAAGGCACGACGCTGCTCGCCGGTCGCGTGTGGAGTGATTCAATGGAGCTGAGCACGTCGCTGCTGTTGCGCACCGATCGCGTGGTGATTGATCCGAAACAACCATACACACTACGCATCGAGCAACAATACAAATCGTCCGCCGCACTTTCGCCCACGGCAACTGCGCACGTATTTGTGCGATCAGGCGCACAACCAACCGGCGGCAAGGAAATCGCGCAATTCAAGAATCTCGGCACCGATTTGCAGTCGTCGCCATACATCATGAAACTCGATCTGCGCGATGTACCAACAGGCCGATACAGCATTGCGGTTGAAATTGCGGATTCGACAAACGTAGTCGGCACAACATCGCTGCCCGTTGTTATTCGCAGCGGTATCGACGAAACGGTATCGCGACTTGAAGCGGATGCGAAGACGGCGCCGGCATCCCTGCGCGCGGAAATTCTGTATCCGGTTGATCGCATGCGAAACGTCAATCGCGGTTTGCTGGAATTGCGGACACTCGACACCGAGAAAGATTTTGCCGCGGCTGATTCCATCGCCGTTGCCGTCAAACAGAAGAAAGATCCATTCGCCAACAAGACTGGCGACATCAAGCGACACTACACGCTGGACGCGGCCAACGAAATCATGCCGTATCGGGTGTACGTGCCATCGTCATACAAAGCAGGAACGAGTTTCCCGCTCATCATCGCGCTGCACGGACTGGGCGCAACCGAAGACAGCTTTTTCGATTCGTACGGCCGTGAACTTCCCAAACTCGCGGAACATAACGGCTATATCATGGCCACGTCGCTCGGCTATCGCGTTGATGGCGGCTACGGTTGGGGTATTGGCGCGCCACCATCCGATTCAGTCGCACGCCGCAGCTCGGAGCTGAGTGAACTTGATGTGATGCAGGTGCTCGCACAGGTGCAGAAACAGTACAACGTCGATCCGAAGCGCATCTATCTCATGGGGCATTCGCTTGGTGCGATTGGTACGTGGAAGGTCGCTGCAAAATATCCGGACATCTGGGCCGCGCTTGGCGTGTTCTCGGGGCAGGGCTCAGTCACGTCTGCGGAAGTGCTCAAGAAGATTCCCGAGTTCGTTGTGCATGGCGACACCGATCCCACGGTGAACGTGCGCGGTTCACGCACAATGGTTGCGGCGCTCAAGGCTGTGAACACAGAATTGGTGTACATCGAAGTGCCTGGCGGCAATCATACCAGTGTAGTTGCTCCGAATCTCGCTGGCATGATTGAGTTCTTCAACGCGCACAAAAAACCATGAACGAGGCGTCCGCGAATCTGCCTTTGTTTAAGTATCATCCGGATCCCATTGCCAGCGGCAGCATCGAAGCGTCAACGAACACGTGTTCGTGCTGCGACAAAGCACGCGGTTTCATTTACACCGGGCCGACGTATTCTGAAGACGCCCTCGAAAACGCGTTGTGTCCGTGGTGTATTGCCGACGGTTCGGCGCACAGGAAGTTCGATGCGACGTTTGTCGATTCCGAAGCGTTTGACGATGGCGCACCTGAAGTCGCGATGAACACGATTAGCGAGCGCACGCCGGGATTCAATTCGTGGCAAACGGAAAAATGGCCAAGCTGCTGCGACGAACCAGCCGCATTCATCACACCAGCCGGCGCTGATGACATTCGTACAAAATTTCCGCGACTCGAAGGCACGCTCATGATGTACATCGTGCAACAGCTTGGAATCTCCGGTGGAGCGGCGACACGAATGTTGTCGTCACTTAAACGCGATCAATCGCCAACGGCATTCGTTTTCCAATGCCTACACTGCGACGGCATGCCGGCATATGTTGACACACTGTGATCGCGCAATCACGCGAACGTTCGTTGCAGTTTCGCTGTTCGCGGGTGCTCCGTTTGCCGGCGTCGCTGCACGAAGTGCGCTGATGGAGCAAACACCAATTGCGGTAGACGTGCAGTTCTCGCTTGTCACACCAGACAACACACCGGTTGCACGCGCGCCAGTGCGTCTCGTGTTGGCCGACGCGTCGGGTTGGCAGGCGGCGAATGCCGGAACGCAGTTTGTCACCGACAACAACGGACGTCATCAAATAAACGGCTCCGGCTCGTACGTTATGAAGCAACGGAAAATGCCAACGAACTTCTGGTCCAGTCTTACCACGCGTGCAGAATCCGTTCAACACTTTACCTTCGCAGCCGAGTTGCCGTACGTGGGCAAGCGATGGTTGTACGTTGTTGAAGTTGACCACTTCAAGAGCGGCGCAAGCGTGCAGATGGACGTGATGCGGATATTTGGCGCTGACGCCGCAGGCAACTTTACTGTTCCCGTCAAATTTACTGACGGCGAGTATTCATTTCCCGGCTTACCCGGTAAGATGCGGGTGCCCGGACACGACGTTGCCGGAATTTCCGTCGAACCTGACGCAACAGGCAGCAGATGGAAAGTGAAGTTGTCGTTTCGGCGTTTCCCTGAACCGATAGTTCGATAGCGGAGTTGGTTACGGCGTAAGTGTGCCGGTACGTTTCGATAGCAGGGTTGGTTACGGCGTGAGTGTTCCAAGCCGGTACGTCGGGAAGGTCGCAAGACACAACTCGCGCGTATCACTCCGGGGATACCCCGGAGATTTGCAGGTAGCTAACATTTCGTCGCATGAACGCCGCTGCGCGGATGAACCACGCAGTATTGTTCACGCAAAGTCAGATTCGTTGGAACACTCCGCCGCATCCAATCATGCAGGTAAGTTCGCTGGCGATTGCCATTGGCCGGGCCTGCACCGGCGGTAGCCAGGACGCCGACAGTGTAGCGGTTCGTATTGCTGACGTACTTGGCAGCGCGCGCACGAAATGGATTGTCGCAATGGCCGATCGATATGCGCGCGCATTCAATGCGGGTATCGCACCGCGCGAACGCGATGTGTTGCGATTCGTGCTTCGTGATTCCACCTGGCTGTGGCGAATTCGGCGGCGAACGCGCAAGGCAAAACCAAGGCAAGTGCGCGAGTGGCCGCTCGAAGCGCCGCGAATGCACGCCGCGCAATCCGCGCAGGACTGGCCATTGCCGCGCTTGGAAACTTCAGGCGCGTTGGCTGAGTGGCTCGG
>JBDTTO010000577.1:0-3273 GCA_039930585.1 Gemmatimonadaceae bacterium | reverse complement strand
CCTAGCCGCTTTTTCGGCCCCTCACACAAATGACAGTCAGCCTAAACCCAACAATAGAACGATCGTGCTTTTCCAAAATTATACCGGCAGGGCTGGCTCTTTCTCATCCGGCGCGCGATGCAACACACGCGAGCAACGGCAGCTCGTCAATACACGACGGGATTTCAGCACCACCAATCTGGGTGCCAACGAGATCACCGGGCGCCGCAACAACGGTGCCCACTTCTTCACCGCCAACATTGCGCGTGTCTTCGAATCTCAGGTAAGCACCCATACGTTGCAAAACCTTAAATGCGCCGGTACGCGTAACGTTGAGGCAAACATCCGTCAGCTGCAACTCACCGTCGTGCGCCAACGCAGCCAGCGCCGCAAAAAACGCGGCCGACGACGGATCTCCCGGAACGTCAGTATCGAGCGGCAAAAGCTGTTGATTTGCGCGAATGGAAACGCCGCGCTCGGACTGATGCAGGCTGACACCGCGCGCGCTCAACATGCGTTCGGAGTGATCGCGCGACAGATACGGTTCCTTCACTTCGGCTTCCGCACCTGACATCAGTGCCGCAAACAGAATCGCGCTCTTGATTTGCGCGCTGGCGTGTTCGCTGTTCCAGGAGATCGAATTCAGCTGTGCTCCGAATACACGCAGCGGTAGCCCGAAATGTCCTTCGGGACCTTCAAACTGAATTCGCGCACCCATCGCCGAGAGTGGTTGCGAAATGCGACGCATCGGGCGACGGCTCAAGCTTGCATCGCCAGTAAATTGCGCTTCGCGTTTGTCCAGGCCTGCAACAATTCCCATCATCAATCGCGATGTTGTGCCGCTGTTGCCACAATCCAATGCAACGGCCGGCGAGATCAGCGCGTCGGGACGCGTGCCATGCACCACCATATCGCCACTCAAGGCCGGAATGCGCGCACCAAGTGCGTTCAATACCAGAGCCGTGGATCGCACATCAGCAGAATCGAGAATTGCCCGCACGCGCGATTGTCCTGGCGCGAGGGCAGCGAACATCAGCGAACGGTGGCTGATCGATTTGTCCCCGGGCACACGAATACTGCCGGAAACGTGAAGCCGTTTCGGTCCTGAAGAACTCAACGCAACCACGCCTCAAGCGCAGTGGATGCATCCGTTCGGTCGTCGCGATACTTCACAATGACTGGCGTCTGAATCGAAATACCTTCGCGTTCGCCGAACGATGAATTCACTTTGCGTGAACCCGGCACAACAACCGCGCCTTCGGGAATTTCAAGCGGCTTGTCGGCAGTGCCGCGCAACACGCGCTCATTCACGAGATCGTACACGGGAGTGCCACGGGTCAGGATTGTTCCCGCGCCCAGTACTGCGCGCGCGCGAACAACGGTGCCTTCGTACACGCCGCATCCACCACCAACGGTCACGTTGTCTTCGATGATTACGGGTGACGCATTGATCGGCTCAAGCACACCACCAATCTGCGCGGCGGCGCTCAAGTGCACCCCTTCACCGATTTGCGCGCACGAACCAACCAATGCGTGCGAATCAATCATCGTGCCGCGCCCAACCCACGCACCAACGTTGACGTACATCGGTGGCATACACACAACGCCCGGAGACAAATACGCGCCCCGACGAACAGTTGAACCACCGGGCACAATACGCACATTGTGTTCGAGACGGAAATCGCGCGTTGGATACGTGTGTTTGTCAAAAAAATGGAACACGCTGCCAGCCGTGTGCATTTCAACGACGCGTCCAATGCGAAAGCCGAGCAGAATCGCACGCTTGACCCACGCAACCGCATGCCATTCGCTTTTTTCGTCTTTTCGTGCGGCGCGAAGCTCACCACGTTCGAGCAACGCCAACACATGATCGAAGATGTGCTGTGCATCCGTAGGCAACGCGACGCCGCTGTCCAGCAATGCGGGATCGCTACAGCGGGCTTCGAGTTCTGCGAGCGTAAAGGCCATGCGTGAATCCTATTGTTTCGAGAGGACGCCCGCGTGTTCGAGCGCCGAGCGTACGAGAGGGCGGTGCTTGTCGGCGAGCGGCACCAAAGGCAATCGGAAATTCTCGCGCAGTTTGCCCATCATCGCCATCCCTGCCTTTGCGGGAATGGGATTGGATTCGATGAATGCGGCCTGCATCCACGGTGCAAGCTTCGCGTCTATGGCTCGTGCGGCGGCAAAATCTCCCTTGAGACAGGCGGCAGCGAGGTCTGACATCGCGCGTGGCACTGCGTTCGAAACAACAGAGATAATTCCGTCTGCACCCAGCGCCATTAACGGCAACGTCCACGAGTCATCACCGGACAGCACCGAAAATGCTGCAGGGCGATGACGGATGATTTCGGAAATCTGCGCAAGATTGGCCGACGCTTCCTTGACCGCCACAAAGCGCGAGTCCTCGGCAAGTTCGAGCGTGCTGGCCGCTTCGAGATTGATCGAGGTGCGCCCCGGCACGTTATACAACACGATTGGCAAATCGCACGCGTCGGCAATGGCTTTGAAGTGTGCGACAAGTCCGCGCTGCGGCGGCTTGTTGTACATCGGCGTTACGTGCAACAAGTGTGTTGCGCCCGCAGCCTTCATCTCAAGCGAGAGCGCGATTGCACGTTTGGTGTCATTGGAACCGGCGCCCGCAATAACGGGAATGCGTCCAGCCACCTGCTCCACTGTGATCTGCACAACACGCTTGTGCTCGACCGGCGATAACGTAACGGCTTCGCCCGTACTGCCGCACGGAATCAAACAGTTGATTCCTTCGGCAATCTGCCAGTCTACCAGCGCGCGAAGTGCGGCTTCGTCAACAGATCCGTCGTCCTGAAACGGAGTAACCAGGGCCGTACCGCAACCGGTCAAACGTGCTGCTGCCATCGTCTAGGGCTCCCGACAAATAGGTGTCATGCTGCAAGTTCGACGCATCGTAGTCACGGCGTTGCCGTACGTGAGTCAGCCAACGCCACCACGTCGCGCATCGTGTAAACACCAACAGTGTTTTTGTGCGCCAGCCAACGCGCCGCGACGAGTGCGCCGTCTGCGAACACACGACGATCGCGCGCTTCGTGCACGAGTCGCACCTGTTCGAATGGTGCATCAAAGACGACTTCGTGCGTGCCCGGCACCGAACCTGTGCGAATGCTTGTGATTTCCACTGCGCGCTGGAGTCCAAGCTCAAGGCGTTCGTTGATGGACTGCCGCCGGCAGTGCGTGACAATGAGCGGATCGTCTTGGCTCGGGCGGTGGTTGCGGGCAATGACGGGGATTTCGATGAGCTCGAACGCCTGCTGATGAGCC
>JBDTTO010000576.1:0-3278 GCA_039930585.1 Gemmatimonadaceae bacterium | reverse complement strand
TGGCACGCGCATCGCGTATCTGGCGCAGGGATCGGTGCGCAGCGCATGGCTTGCCATTGTGAGCGGCGTTCCCGAACGCATTGGATTCAACACATCCGCCGCGCGATTGTTTTACACGCGTCAGGTGGTGTATAGACGCGACCTGCATCATGCGACACGCTTGTGGCAGCTCGCGAATATTGTTCCGGCCGAAGTGCCAAAAGAAACGTTGCAACCGTCATTGTTTCCGGGCGAGAAAGAAACGACCGACGTTGATGCGTTGCTGCGCGAGCATGGACTGACGGACGGCGAGTCGTTTGTTGTACTCGCGCCCGGCAGTGTGTGGGCTACCAAACGCTGGCCATCATTTGACGAACTCGCGACGGAGATTGCAAAGAATGCAGCACTCGGCTCGCATCGCGTGGTTGTCACCGGCGCGGAGTCAGATCGTGAACTGGCGAATGCCATTGCGTCGCGAGTTTCGGAGAACGGCGGCGCTCCGGTGATTGATGCCACGGGCAAGCTTTCGTTGCTCGCCTCGGCGCAGTTGATCTCGCGCGCAAAAGCGATCGTCACAAACGATTCGGCACCGCTGCATCTCGCGTCAGCGATGAAGACACCGACTGTTGCGCTGTTTGGGCCTACGGTTCCGACGCTGGGTTTTGGTCCACTGGCGCCGAAAAACGTCGTGCTCGGTGTTGACCATTTATTGTGCCGGCCGTGTCATGCACATGGGCCGCAGCAGTGCCCCCTCAAGCACTGGAAGTGCATGCGGGAGTTGACGCCGGCACTGGTTGCAGAGACGCTTGTGCAGATTGGATCCGGCCTGACCTGAGGCTTGTGATGCGGAGTAGCGTCCGCCGCTGGCGTTCTGCCTGCAAGTGCGCATGATTTCTGACAAGGCCGCCGCGGCCTCGCATTCCATCGCTCAACGGAGCCTATGGCCGACTCTCAGAACAAATACATCATTGGCGTAGACCTCGGCGGCACCAACATCGTCGTTGGCGCAATGTCGTCCGACGGCACGCGTCAGTACGCCATGCACAGCACGCCCACCCCCCCGCGTTCGGCGGGCAGCTCGGAAAGCGTTGTGGCGCGCATGGTGGAAATGGTCGAACAGACAATTACCGAAACGCTGTCAGAAACCGGCGCCAAACGCAGCGACATTCTTGGCGTAGGTATTGGCGCGCCTGGCCCACTCGATCGCGAAAATGGAATTGTTGTCATCGCGCCAAATCTTGGTTGGCACAACCTGCCGCTGCGTTCGCTGATTTCTGACGCGGTCAATCTTCCCTGCACGCTCGACAACGACGCCAACTGCGCGACGTACGGCGAATGGTGGATTGGCGCGGCCCGCGGTGCGCGGAACGTAGTTGGCATTACCATCGGCACGGGAATTGGCGGCGGTTTGATTATCGACGGAAAGCTGTATCACGGATCAAGCGACGTTGCCGGCGAAATCGGACACATGACGATTGATCAAACGGGACGGCGCTGCGGCTGTGGTAATTACGGTTGTCTCGAGGCTTATACGTCAGGCCCGAACATCGCCGAGCGTGCGCGTGAAGCCCTGCGTTCGGGTGATGAGTCGGTACTGCCTTCGATGGTCGGTGGCGATCTCGAAAAAATCACGGCCGCGACGGTCTACGAAGCTGCACATAAGGGCGACCCCGTCGCGCGCGAAGTCGTACGCGACACCGCACGTTTCCTCGGCACGGGCCTCGCCAACTTGCTGAACGTGTTCAATCCCGACGTCGTTGTTGTTGCAGGCGGCGTTACGCAAGCGGGTGAAGCGTTGTTTGAACCGCTTCGCAACGAAGTGCGTCGTCGTGCGTTCAAGCCGGCTGTCGCCGCATGTCGCATCGTGCCAGGTGAGCTACCGGGAACCGCTGGTGTCATTGGCGCGGTCGGGACGTTTCGTTCGCAGATGATTTCGTGAATTTGACATCAACCACACCGATGCGCGCAGGGAAAAAACGACTGGGCGTTATAGGCACGTTTGTGTGGGACGTGATTCACGGGCGCGACGGACGTTCAGTGCCGGTTGAAGAATGGGGCGGCATTACCTACACGCTTGCCGGATTGGACGCCGCACTCAGCAACGAGTGGGAAATCGTGCCCATCATGAAAGTGGGAGATGATTTGGCCGAGAAGGCGCGCATCTTCTGCAAATCGTTGAGGCGCATGGCGCCGGATGCCGAGTTGATTGGGGTGCCGCATCCCAATCAGCGGGTAACGTTGCGGTACACGGATGCCGAACGTCGGACAGAAGTGCTGACTGGTGGCGTGCCCGCATGGACATGGACGGCGCTCAAACCTGTGCTCGATGACGCGAAGCTTGACGCGTTGCTCGTAAACTTCTTGAGCGGGTGGGAACTTGATTTGCCCACGATGCAAATGCTGCGTGGACATCTCGACATCCCCATTTATTGTGATCTGCACATGCTGATGTGGGCCGTACAGAGCGACGGTCGTCGCACGCTGCGCGTGTTGCCGGATGTCGCGCAGTGGTGCGCATGTTTTGATGTGCTGCAGATGAACGAAGACGAAATGGCGATGCTGGCTCCCGATCCGCTGGCGCTTGCAGCGACCGCAATGGCCGCTGGCACTTCGTGTTTATGCATCACGCTTGGGAGTCAAGGCGTCGTTTACGTTGCAGCACCCGGCTTTGAACGACTGAGTGACAGACCTGAGCGCAACCGAATTTCGACGGGTTCGCGTGGCGGTGCGGGCGGATTTGGCGCGGTGCGTACGGCTCTTGTGCCGGCCACGATTGCGCAAGTGGACGGCGATGGAGATCCCACAGGATGTGGTGACGTCTGGGGCGCAACCCATTTCTCCAGACTGCTTGCAGGTGATATGTTGTCAGAGGCCATCTTGGCCGCGAATAAAGCCGCGGCGCGCAATGTGGAGCACCGCGGGGCAACAGGCCTCGCACAACATCTCCGGGGAGAGCTCAGTACCACGTGACAACTGTCATCGCCGTGCCTCCATCGCTGGACGAACATTCGATGGAGCTCGTGTTCGAGCAACTCGCGCCGCTTCCGCGCGATGAGAAAGTTGTCATCGACGCGCGTCATGCGCGCTGGGCTTCGCCATACGGCTTGACCACGTTGTTGTGCATCGCGCAATCACGTTTGGAGCGCGCGGATTTCACTGTTCCCGAAAATACGGACACTGCTTCGTACTGGGCGCGCACCGGATTCTTTCGTCACGCTGCCGATTTGTACGAACTGCACGGACATGTCCCTCGGCATCGCGAAGGACAGGAATCAGATGTGTTGCTGGAAATCACGCCC
>JBDTTO010000575.1:0-3281 GCA_039930585.1 Gemmatimonadaceae bacterium | reverse complement strand
AAAATGATCTCGCGAATCCCGAAGTTTCTTTTGCTGATCGCTGGAGCCTCTTCACTTCTCGCGGCATCAACGGAGGGCTGGCGACGATCGGCGCGACTTGTCGACGTTCCACTCGCCTCGCTCGATCTCGCCAAAATGAAAGTGCAACAAGTGGGCGGTGGCCGCGGTGGGCCAGTGCAAAACGTTGCGCAGGGCAATACGAACATTGACGGAAATCCCATTCACATTGGCGGCCGATCATTCACCAGCGGTGTCGGCACGCGCGCGACCAGTGTGTTGTTTGTAAATCTGAACGGCAGCGCAGTTCGCTTCTCCGCGATGGTCGGTGCGGACGACAACGCAATCGCAACGCCAACGCCCGGCCAGCAACCGGCAACACCACCACCAACACCAATTGTTTTCCGCGCGCTCGGTGACGGCCGAGTGCTCCATGTGAGCAAAGCAGTTGTTCGCGGTGATGCACCTGAACCGTTCGACGTCGATGTGCGCGGAGTGAAAACGTTCGTGTTGCAGGTCAAACCAGTGGACGGCAACAGAGCGATCACCGCCAACTGGGCCGACGCGACATTCTCCGTAAACAACGGTGCACCAGTCGCCATCGACATCCCTGTTGAGCCGTGCGAAATCCTCACGCCCAAAGCCGGCCCGGCGCCGCGCATCAACGGTCCTTCGCTCACCGGTGTTTCGCCTGGACACGAAGTCTTGTACAAAATTCCGGTGACCGGAACGCGACCGATTATGTACAGCGCGATAAATCTGCCGAAAGGTCTCTCGCTGGACGCATCAACGGGAATCATTCGCGGCACGATCGCAGCGCGCGGACGTTATCCGATGACGTTCACCGCAAAGAATGCGTCAGGCTCTGCGTCAAAAAAGTTCACGTTCGTGGCGGAAGGATTGCTCGCGCTCACGCCGGCGATGGGGTGGAATAGTTGGAACGCATACGGACGTGCCATCAGCGACTCACTCGCGCGTGCGGCAGCGGATGCAATGGTTTCCAAAGGACTCATTGATCACGGATGGACGTACGTCAATCTCGACGACGGCTGGGAGCGCAGTGCGCGCGAAGCAGATCCGTTATTTGAGGGACCGGTGCGATCACCCGATGGCACCATGCTCACGAACAAGAAGTTTCCCGACATGAAAGCGCTCGGCGATTACATCCACGCGAAAGGGCTCAAGTATGGGATCTACTCGGGTCCCGGTCCGACAACATGCCAACGGCTCGAAGCAAGTTGGCAACACGAGCTTCAGGATTTTCAGACGTTCGCAAAGTGGGGCGTCGACTATCTCAAGTACGATTGGTGCGGCTATTCAAGCGTGCTCGCGACAGGTGAGACAAATCAGCAGCTTCCGGTATTAAAGCGTCCATATCAAGTCGCACGCACAGCGCTCAATCAGGTGCAGCGCGACATCATTTATTCATTGTGCCAATACGGTTGGGGAAATGTGTGGGAATGGGGCGCAGAAAAAGGCATTGAAGGAAATTCCTGGCGAACGACCGGCGACATTACGGACACATGGGAGAGCATGGCGGGCATCGGCTTCCGGCAAGTTGGCAACTCGAAGTACGCGTCGCCGGGACACTGGAATGATCCGGACATGCTTGTCATCGGCAAAGTGGGTTGGGGTCCGCGCCTGCGCGATTCGCACCTCACAGCGAATGAGCAATACGTCCACATCAGTCTCTGGACGCTGCTCGCATCTCCGCTACTGCTCGGCAACGACCTGACACAGATGGATGACTTCGAGCTCAACCTTGTGACAAACGACGAAGTGCTCGACGTCCATCAGGATCCACTTGGCAAACCGGCCGATCGCGTTTCAAAGAAGGACGAACTCGAAGTGTGGTCGCGTCCGTTGGCCGACGGTTCGCTTGCGGTCGGCTTGTTCAACCGCGACGAGATGGACATGAAGGTGACCGTGCAATGGAGTGAACTTGGGATCACCGGCAAACGGAAAGCGCGAGATCTTTGGCGTCAGAAGGATCTCGGCACGTTTGACGGCGAGTTTTCTACGGTGGTACCGCGGCATGGGGCGGTGCTTGTAAAGATCGTACGTCCATGATGTGCATGATTGTCCGGGCTCGAGCGTCTTAAGTGCGTAGAGCTCAGAAGGTCAACATTCAGCGAAACCATCGGAGTCGGCCTGCCGTGAAATGAACGAAGCGGATCGGCTATACCGCGAACACGCACCATCACTGATCAGATACCTGCAACGCCAACTCGGCGATCGCGATCTGGCCGAGGATGTCGCGCAGGAAACCTTCCTGCGTGCGCTGCGGCATGAGCCGAGTACCAATGCTCGATCATGGTTGTTCACAACGGCAACAAACCTTGTGCGTGACCTCGCTCGGCGCGACGTGCGACGTCGGTTGTATGTCGAACGCGCGCAGATCGAACAGGCGCAGGAAATCGAAGAGTCGTTGTCGTTTGATGCGGTTGATGATGGAATGCAGGACGGTTCCATTGGCGAATCACCAATGCATCGCGCGTTGCAATCGCTGAGTGATCGTGATCGCACCGCACTGTTGCTCAGCGAAGAAGGACTGTCCTACAACGAAATTGCCGTCATGCTGGAGCTGTCAATGCAATCGGTCGGTACAACACTGACGCGCGCTCGAAAACGCTTGCTGCGCAACTACGAAACACTCGTTGGCGTAGTCGCCGTGAAAGGAGATTCCGATGCGAAGTGAACATCAAACAGAAGAATCGCTGCACGCGTGGCTGGACAACGAGCTCACCAGCCGAGAGAGTGTCCTGGTCGGAGAGCACGTCGAAGTGTGCGATGCGTGTTCGGCAACGCTTGCCGAATGCCGCGAAACGCGTGCTACAGTTTCGTATTTGCTGCAGTCATACGATAACGTGCTAGAAAGCGCGCCGACGGTGCCGCGCGCCGAGCGACAGAAGTTGTCTTTGAGCTCGCGCGCGCCGTCAGCTCCGATCATCAATCACATTGTCGCCAACAGCAAGTCAATCGGATTCTGGCCCGCCGCGAAGGCATATGCTCCTATTGCGGCGGCAGCAATGTTTTTTGTTGGCGGTGCTGCGTTTGTCATGATGCGTACCTATCACGTGGTTGCAGGTTCGGTGAGCGCATTCGCGAGTACTGCGCACAAACCATTCGTCAGCGTTGACGGCAAAGTGATTGGAGTTGGTGGCAGGCCGCTGGCCGGTATCACCATTTCAGTCAGGGGCACTTCCATCGAAACGAAAACCGACGAGTTCGGATATTAAGAAGAAGCCGAACGGACTCAACTGGCCGCGTTTGCCGGCCTAACC
>JBDTTO010000574.1:0-3287 GCA_039930585.1 Gemmatimonadaceae bacterium | reverse complement strand
ATTTACAGCCCGGTCAAGCGCACGAACTTCAGCGTCGCGGAAACGCGCGTTGGACAGCGCACCGATTACGATCGTCTCACGTTGACGGTCGAGACCAACGGCACCATGTCGCCGGAAGAGGCAGTGAGCTACGCAGCGGCACTCGCGCAGACGCACTTCCAGTACTTCGTCGGTTTTGGTTCGTCGGCTTCCGCACAGCTGGGCGGCGCCGGTGGCGATGGCAACAGCGATGCGCTGCGTCTCGCCGATCTGTTCCGCACTCCTATTGACGATCTCGAACTTTCCGTTCGGTCTGTCAACTCACTCAAGAATTCCAACATCCGCTCGCTGGGCGATCTGGTTCGCCAGACCGAAGCGCAAATCCTCCAGGTCAAGAATTTCGGCAAGAAGTCGTTGCAGGAAATCGCTGACTTGCTGGAGCGCCAAGGGCTCAACTTCGGCATGCGCTACGAAGAATCCATTGATGGTGTTCGCATCATCGACATGGGTACTCCGCCAAGCCGCGCCGCTGAGAACGCACCGGACGACGACGACGAAGAGGATTAAGACTCATGCGCCACGCAAAGGCCAATCGCCAGCTTCGACGCACCAGTGAACAGCGCCTCGCGCTGCTTCGCAGCCTCGCGTCCTCGCTGATCGAGCAGGGTGCCATTGAAACGACCGAGGCGAAAGCCAAGGAATTGCGTCCATTCGTGGAGAAGTTGATCACGAAAGCCCGCAGCGGCACGCTGCACGCGCGCCGTCTCGCCGGTGTTCACGTGCACAAGCGTGAAATTGCCGACAAGCTGTTCCAGGAAGTGGGACCCGCTTTCGCCACGCGTCCCGGTGGCTACACGCGCATTCTCAAAACCGGCCATCGCAAAGGTGACGGTGCTGAAATGGCGCGCATAGAACTCATCCTCAACTAACCGGGGATTAGCCACATGGCCATCGATCGGCATCGTTGCTACGTCTGCGACAAAGGCGTGACGTTCGGCAACAACGTTTCACATGCGAACAACAAGACGCGCCGCACGTGGAGACCCAATCTCCAGGTCGCACGCATTCTTGAGAACAACAAGCCGGGCGCCAAGATCATCAAGATCAAGGTGTGCACGCGCTGCCTCGCCGCTGGCAAGATTCAGCGCGCGCCTCGCGGAGCTGTTGCCGCTGCGTAAGTAGCCGTCAACTCCTGCTGGAAACGCATCAAGTCCAAGGTGGGGAGCTCTCGTGGGCTCCCCATTTTGTATATCCTCACTATCGATTCATGCCAACAGCACTCATTACCGGCATTACCGGACAAGACGGTTCCTATCTCGCAGAACTGTTGCTGAGCAAAGGATATCGTGTTGTTGGAATTGTGCGGCGCTCATCAACAACGCCGTACGAACGTATCGCACATCTGGTTGATCGCGTCGAACTCGTCTCGGCCGATTTGCTTGATCAGACTTCACTGACCGATGCGCTGAGCGCGACGAAACCCGACGAGGTGTACAACCTTGCTGCGCAGAGTTTTGTGCAGACGTCGTGGACGCAGCCGGTGCTCACGGGTGAATTCACGGCGCTTGGTGTGACGCGCATGCTCGAAGCGCTCCGCAAAGCGGCGCCCGAAGCGCGGTTCTATCAGGCATCAAGCAGCGAACAGTTTGGCAAAGTGGTGGAAACGCCGCAGCGCGAGAGTACGCCGTTTTATCCGCGTTCCCCCTATGGCGTGGCCAAGGTGTACGGACATTGGATCACCGTGAATTATCGCGAGAGTTTCAATCTCTACGCGGTGTCCGGCATTCTGTTCAATCACGAATCGCCGCGTCGCGGATTGGAGTTTGTCACGCGCAAAATCACCGACGGTGTTGCGCGCATCAAACTTGGACTGCAGCACGATTTGCGTCTTGGCAACCTCGATGCACGTCGCGACTGGGGATTTGCCGGCGATTACGTGGACGCGATGTGGCGCATGTTGCAGCTCGATTCGCCCGAAGATTATGTGATCGGAACGGGGCACACATTTTCAGTTCGTGATTTCTGCGAAGCTGCATTTGGTGCGGTTGATCTCGAGTGGCAGAAATACGTTGTACAGGACGAACGTTTCTTCCGTCCGGCCGAAGTTGATCTGCTTGTCGCGGACGCGTCAAAAGCGGAAGCAGAACTTGGATGGAAGCCTGCCGTGACGTTCGAGAATCTCGTGCGCATGATGGTGGAAGCAGATCTCGACCGTTACGCGAAGCACCGTTAGCATGGAGCGCGCTGGTTCGAAAAGCGCACTCGTTACCGGAGCCGCTGGATTTGTTGGACGTTGGCTGTGTGCTGCACTGGTCAAGGATGGATGGATGGTGACGGGCGCGGCACATTCGCCGGCGGATGTCGCGGCCGCGCAGGCAGATGGGCCATGGGGAAGTCTGGCTGGCGTATCCTGGCTCACTGGCGACCTGCGTGACGCAGGACATCTCGGCCAATTGTTTGATGAGGCGAAGCCGGACGCCGTGGTGCATCTCGCGGCCGTGTCGCACGTGCAGCATGCGACCAGCAATCCCGCGCTTGCGTGGGAAGTAAATCTGGTCGCCTCCGTGCGGTTACTGCATGAAGCGCAGATTCGCCGTGATGCTGGCGTTCTGGATCCGACTGTGCTGCTGATTGGAAGCGCCGAGCAGTACGGTCGGCAGGCGGAGTCCGCGATGCCGTTGCGTGAGAACACGCCGCAAACACCACTCACGGTGTATGGCGCGACAAAGGCGGCGCAGGAGTTGGCGGGGCTGCAAGCCTTTCTTGCCACCGGGCTGAAAGTGATTGCCGCGCGACCGTTTCCGCATACCGGACCTGGGCAGGAGGAGCGTTTTGTGCTGCCCGCGATAGTAGCTCGTGCCGAGTCGTTGCGCGTGGCCGGGACCGGAGCGCCAATGATGACCGGAAACCTCACGCCGGTGCGCGATTTTCTTCACGTGAGCGACGTGGTAAATGCGTATATTGCTATGCTGCATTCCGGGCGCCCCGGCACCGCGTACAACGTGGCCAGTGGTACCGGACTTTCGGTGCGCGAAGTAGTTGAGCGCGTGCTTGAACGGACCGGTGTGCTGGCGCAACTGAAAGAAGATCCCGCGTTTGTTCGCGCGGTTGATGTACCTGTTCTTGTTGGAGATGCCACGCGTTTAACCGCCGACACCGGCTGGAAACCAACGCGCGGCTTTGACAGCATCCTCGACGACCTTCTCGCATACCATCGCACGCATGCCGCGACGCTCTGACCTGCACCGAATTCTCGTGATTGGCTCCGGGCCGATTGTGATCGGTCAGGCCGCCGAATTTGATTATTC
>JBDTTO010000573.1:0-3288 GCA_039930585.1 Gemmatimonadaceae bacterium | reverse complement strand
GGGCCATGCATGCAGGAAGCATCGAGCTGCACGACGCCATCGGCGTTGGGGAGTCCGCCGTAGCCAACCGATTGGTCATTGGGATCGAGCTCCTGGATTTTCACGCCCTCGATGGCCGCGTCCAGCGGATCCTCGCCTTTCACAATCATGTCGTAGGCGACTTTCACGCCCCGAATACCGTTGGCCGACGATACGACCATCGGCCGCCCCCTGAACGCGACGCCAGCGGACTTTTTCGCGCTGAACTCCAGCGCCTCGAGTTCCTCGGCCGAGAGAATTCGTGGGAGGAAGCCGGCGGCGGCGACGGCGGCGGTGCGCTCGAGGAAGGTTCGGCGGGAAAAGCTCATGCGGGTGCTCCGAGGCTGATTGGCGACTTGGGCGGACTTTTTAAGAAAACGCTTGGGGATGTTGTTGGCGACCCTGCGCGAGCACGTCGAAGCCGGCGTAAACGCAGTCCGCCCGAGTCCGTGCGGTGTACGCAGGCCAACACGAATGCCCGACGCTGTAGCGGCACACGCAGCCGCGGGGCATTAATGATGTGCCACCGAATGACGGCAGGTCGTCATACGACTGGCACTCCCAACCCTTCCTCACTCGGGACTGTGTCACGCGATCGGCCACTGCCGTTTGCGTCCGTTCCGCCCGCCTCGCCCCTACTCATGACTACACCGGCCGACATCGCCGATTGGCTTCGCGCTACCACCTTCCTTGAAGGTTTTCTCGACTCGCATCTCTGGAAGCTTTCGCGGCACATGACGCCGTTGGAGCTGACTCCCGATCTCATGCTGTTCCAGGAAGGGCAGCCGCGCGAACGCTTCGCGATTCTCGTGTCGGGCGCTGTCGCGATTGAAAAGGAAAGCGAAGGCAAAAGCACACGCCTCGTAACGTTTGGCGCGGGCGATGCCGTTGGTGAAGGACTCCTGCTCGACGACGCACCGCATGGCACCACCGCACGCGCCATCATGCCGGGCACCGCGCTTGTGATGACGCGTGCGCAGCTCGAAGACATGATCAAGGAATCACCGCAGCTATATGCGGCGCTTGTTGCTCGCGCCGCGCGCTCGATTTCCGAACGGTTGCGACGGGCCGATGCAACACTTGTCGGACGTGGACGCACACTTGGATTTGGCGGACATCGCACGCGCACCGAAAAAGATCTCCTCGGCGAAAAAGAAGTTCCGTTCGAAGCGTTGTACGGCGTGCAGACATTGCGTGCGCTGGAAAACTTTCCGATTACCGGTGAGCCGCTGCGCGAATTTCCGGAGTTGATCGAAGCCATTGCGGCGGTGAAAGAAGCGGCGACGCTTGCCAATCACGAACTCAAGCTGATTGACGATGAACGTATGGACGTGATAGTGCGGGCCGCGCGCGAGATACGCGCTGGACGTCACCACGAACATTTTCTGGTAGACATGATTCAAGGCGGGGCCGGAACCTCGACGAACATGAATGCCAACGAGGTCATCGCGAACCGCGCACTCGAGCTGCTCAATCGTCCGCGTGGTGACTACGAAATGGTATCTCCCAACAGCCACGTGAATCTGAGCCAGAGCACGAATGACGTGTACCCAACGGCTGTTCGACTGGCGTTGCACATCAGCATTGAGGGATTTCGAAAGGAATTACGCCTGCTTTGCGATGCATTTGCGCTAAAGGGAAAGGAATTTGCGCCGATGCTCAAGATGGGTCGCACGCAAATGCAGGATGCGGTGCCAATGACATTGGGCCAGGAGTTTATGGCCTTCGCACACACGATGGGAGAAGACGTGGACCGTTTGGGGGAAGCGCAGTTGCTCATACGTGAGATCAACCTGGGCGCGACCGCCATCGGAACGGGCATCAATGCGCCGCCTGGCTACGCAGAGCTCGCGCGCAAGCACCTCTCCGCCATCGTGGGTGTCACACTGATTACTTCGCCCGATCTTGTGGAAGCCACGAGTGATACGGGCGCGTTTGTGCAGCTGTCCGGTGTGATGAAGCGCACCGCCGTCAAGCTGTCGAAGATTTGCAACGATTTGCGATTGCTGTCATCAGGACCGCGTGCGGGCTTTGGCGAAATCAATCTGCCTCCCATGCAGCCTGGCTCATCCATCATGCCGGGCAAAGTGAATCCGGTGATTCCGGAAGTTGTGAATCAGGTGTGTTTCGATGTCATCGGTGGCGATGTCACGGTGACGATGGCGGCCGAAGGTGGGCAGCTGCAGCTCAACGCGTTTGAACCTGTAATCGCATACCGTTTGCTGCGCAGCATCGACACGATGCGCAATGCATGCATGGTGCTGCGCGAACGCTGTGTGAACGGCATCACTGCCAATGTGGATCGCATGCGCTATTTCGTAGAGCATTCGATCGGCATTGTCACAGCATTGGTGCCAGTAATTGGGTACGAAGCCGCAACGGAAATCGCCAAGACGGCGCTCGATTCCGGTCGCGGTGTGTTCGACATCGTGCTCGAACGCGGTTTACTGACGCGTGATCAACTGGACACGATTCTCAACCCTGCGGCAATGACTGCGCCGCGTACTGTGACCTGAGGTTTCATGTTTTATTCCGCTCGTTCTCGTGCATTTCTGATTGCTTCGTTCGCGTTTTCTGTTGCTGCCTGTGGTGGCGGCGGAGATACCGGCGGAACAACCACTCAACCGGGACCAGCGGCGAACGTTGGCATTTCCAGTTCCTCGTTCACGTTTGTTGCCATTGGTGCATCGCAAGCGGTCAGCGCGACCGTTACGGACGCCGGTGGCAAATCCGTCAGCGGCGCATCGGTGTCGTGGGTGAGCGACAATCCTGCCGTTGCTGAAGTAAATGCCAGCGGCAGTACCGCAACGATCATCGCACGCAAAAGCGGAACTGCAACCGTACGCGCATCTTCTGGCAACGCGTCGGCAAACATCAGCATCACGGTGTTGGGCGTCAAGTCAGTTACACTTTCTGCCACGACCGCTTCACTTCGCGTCGGCACTGAACAAACACTTACGGCCGATGTCGCCGTAGACCCCGGCGTTTCGCGTTCAGTCAATTGGACCAGCAGCAACAGCAGTGTTGCGACTGTAAGCGCTCTTGGTGTTGTGAGCGCCATTGCGCCGGGCACGACAACAGTTACTGCCGCTGCTGTCGCCGACGCAGGGATGACTGCAACGGCCGACGTAACAGTGTTGCCAGCGCGTGGCGTTTCCGTCACGCCGACGAGCGCCAGCATTGGAACAGGACGCACGCAACAGCTGACCGCAGACGTTACGTTGGACGCCGGTTTGCCAACCACTGTCACGTGGTCAAGCAGCGCGCCCG
>JBDTTO010000572.1:0-3290 GCA_039930585.1 Gemmatimonadaceae bacterium | reverse complement strand
TAGCCGTTGCGACGCCAACAGGGCAGTACTACCACGTGCACCTCACCAGTCACTTTCCGTATCACGTGTGCGGTGCGAAGCAGGATGCGGGTTCGTCGTGTGGTCCGGTGCGCGTAGCGCCTGTGGGCGGTCGTGGTGGTGGAGGCGGTGGTGGTCGCGGTGGTGCAGCTGCGCCTCCAGCGTCGCCGTACTCAACGTTTTACGGTGTTGCGGGCGGAGAGTCGGGATACATCTCGTCGAACCCCGAAGATCCTGACATCATGTACGGTGCGAACTACGGTGGCAGTCTCGATATGCTCAACCGTCGCACGGGGAAGACCACGGCCCTTGATCCGTGGCCGCTCAATCCAATGGGCCACGATGCCAAGGATTCAAAATATCGTTTCCAGTGGACGTATCCGATTGTGCACTCACCGCACGATGCGAATACGATTTACGTGGGATCGAATGTTGTCTTCCGCAGCACGAACGGCGGGCAGCAATGGACCGTGATTTCTCCGGATCTGACACGCAACGATCCGCGCACACTCGGACCGTCGGGTGGCGACATCACGAAGGATCAAACCTCGGTTGAATATTATGGCACTGTTTTTACAATTGCCGAGTCGCCGATTACGAAGGGTGTGATCTGGACGGGATCGGATGATGGACTCATTCAGATTTCGCGCAACAACGGCGTCACGTGGAAAAATGTCACGCCAAAAAATCTGCCGGAGTGGATGCGCTGGTCAATTATTGAAGCGTCGCCACACGCGCCAGGCACGTTGTACGCGGCGGGCAATCGTTATCAGATGGATGACTTCACGCCGTATCTCTATCGCACGACTGACTACGGTTTGACGTGGACGAAAATCACGAACGGAATTCCGGCTGATCAGTTCACGCGCGCCATTCGCGAAGATTTGCATCGTCCGGGCATGTTGTACGCTGCGACTGAACGCGGTGTATTTGTGTCGTATGATTCCGGCGCAAACTGGAAGAGCCTGCAAAAGAATCTTCCGCCGGTGCCCGTGCATGACATGATGCTGCGCGATGACGATCTTGCGATTGCAACGCACGGCCGCGCGTTCTGGGTGATGGAAAATCTCACATCGCTTCGTTGGGCGGACAAAGAAGTCGCAGCAGCAGGCAAACCATTCCTGTTTCAACCGGCGCCGGTGTTGCGTTTGAACGGTCAGGCGCAGCCGACGTTTGTGTATCGTTTGCCGCCTGATACGAGTCTCGTGAAATTCGAGCTGTTCGACAAGGCGGGCAAGTTGCTTGCAACCGCAACGTCAGCCGACACCGCGCCGACGCCCGCAGGTCGTGGTGGTGGCGGTGGTTTTGGTGGACCGCAGGCTCCGCCGAAGCCTTCGAACGTTGCTGGCATCAATCGATTCACGTGGAATTTGCGACACGACAACGCCATCACGTTCCGTGGCATGATCAACTGGGCCGGAAGTGGAAATGGTCCTTCGATGGCGCCCGGCACATACAAGGTGAAGATGACAGCGGGCCGATACGAACCAGTGACGGAAACATTCGTTGTTGATCGTGATCCGCGCAGTCCGGCAACAAATGCGGATCTCATTGAGCAGACGAGATTCGCGCTGCAAGTGCGCGATCGCATTACCGAGGCCGATCAGGGTGTGATTACGATTCGCAATCTCAAGGCGGATATGGAATCACGCGCGCCGAAGATGACGTCCAATCCCGCGTACGCCACGTTGATCAAGAGCGTGGCCGAAAAACTCAGTTCGGTCGAAGATTCGATGTATCAGACCAAGAATCAAAGTGGTCAGGATCCGCTCAACTATCCGATTCGATTGAACGATCAGTTGGGTGGACTGATGGGCTACATCGCGAGCGGTGAGCGTCGTCCGCCAAAGCAATCGTATGACGTGTATGCGGTGCTTGGTGGCAAGCTTGATGTCGAGAGTGCGCGTCTCAAGCGCGTCATACTGATCGACTTGCCAAAGGTGAACGCGATGCTGAAAGCAGCGGGGCTCGAGCCAATCGTTCCAAACAAAGTTGAGCCGCCCGCGGTGAAACCAACGTTCGTTCCGTAACACAAATTCGGCAGAAGAACATTTCAATGCAGTGATCGCGCGGCGTACACCATGTCTGGTGTGCGCCGCGCGACGTTTCAGGCATCATTGGCGATCAGATCTCATGTCGATTTCAGACACAAACAAAAAGGCGCCACCAATTGGTGACGCCTCCTGTCGTTGCGGTCGAATCGAACTCAGTTTGCTGCGAAGCAGTACAAAAGTCCCGCGCCACCCGTCGCAACAAGATTGGTCTGACCACAGCCACGCGATGCGTGCGCAGAATTCCACGACGAGTTGCCGCCACCGGTACGATCAGAATGGCCGAGGAAAACGCTGCCCGTCGCGGCGTTGCTGGTGTAGTTGTTGCACGCCAGGTCGTTCGCACCACCAACTGCGCGACCGAACGAATCCGAACCTGTAATGATGTCATGCTGGTTTGGCGTATCACCAACACCATTCACCGGTGTTCCTTTTTCCGTCAACGAATTCGTCTTGTTCATCTGATTGCGATCACGAATGCTGTCGCCGTGCAGTGCCGCGACATTCGCTGCCATCAGCGCGCCTTTCTGATTGTGCCATGGACCTGCGCCGATGCGATCACGCGCATTCACTGCAGGCTGACCATTTGCCGCCGGCTGACTGAGATACGCGCGCCACGTTCGGCCGGCCGGCGCTGCGCCAACAGCATCTGCCATACTCTTGCAATATCGATCGGCGCCTTCGAGGCCACCGTAATTTGCTCCGTCACCTTTACCAACACTCGTGACGAAAAACGTCATGGGAGCGGGCGGCTGCGCAGCGGGTGGATTTTGTGCAAACGCTGCTGAGGGCAGAGCGATTGCAGTGAGAAAACCTAAAGTGCGGGACAATGAAGACACGGGAATCTCCGTTGAGTGAATGGATACCTTCGGGAAAACGGTACTGCGATCAACTACACGTACTGGCTATTCGATGTTCAACGATACTGCGCAGCTTTACACCGTCGCGCGCGGCGTTGGCGGATCAACACGGAACAGCTGGAACGCGAAATTCGACAACAGGCAATACGCCGCAAAAAAGTAAAAACCACGCTCGGCGATTGCATCCAGATTGTCAGTGCCTTTTGCCGCGAGGAACGAGATCAGCACACCCACCACGAAGACATCTGCCATCGCCCATTTGCTGACGGAGCGCGCAAATGTGTACAAGCGATAACGCGTGACCGATTCTTTAGTCGCCACGATAATGAACAACAACATCGCCTTGATGAATGGAACTGTA
>JBDTTO010000571.1:0-3291 GCA_039930585.1 Gemmatimonadaceae bacterium | reverse complement strand
TTTTACGTGCAGCATCAGTTTGAGGATGCGTACTGGGAAGAACATTCCGAATGGGACTACGCAACGGCCGCAATTACGGGCAGCTCACATTTGCGACTCAATCCGGTGATGCGTTGGTTTACCGGAAGCATTGGCCTGCATCACGTGCATCACCTCGGACCGAAAATTCCGAATTACCGATTGCAGCTCGCGCATGACGAAAATCCGATTTTCGAAAAAGCGCCGACCATGACATTCGGCATGGGATTTCGCGCACTGCGCCTGTCGCTGTATGACGAGGACCAGAAGAAGATGATCCGCTTCAAAGATCTGGAAACGGCCGCTTAGGGCTGGTACAGCGATGTTGTTGAAAAAGGTACGCGATCTCGTCCGGTCATTCGGCGAGGTCGCGTTTCTTTTTTATCGTTACGATCTTTTCGGCTTGAGAATCGATCCGCGACAAGTGCGCGCTCCGCAGTTGCACGGATATTGCTTTTTCAGCGCCGGCGTGTGCCGCTCCTTCAACTGATACGCGTAGTCGTACGCGAGCTCCTCGCCAACTTCGATATCGCGCAACGCCTCAATCCAGATCCGTCCGTCATCAATCACCGCATCACAGTTCGGATCACACGAATGATTGATGAACCGCGCCTCATTTCCATCGACCGCGGCATCAACCACCACCGCATCGTCAATGGCGAACAACATGGTGTGATGCACTTCCCCGGGCACATCCGGATACCGCGCTTCGGCTTGTTCAGGAGTGAGCCGTTCGCCGGCATATTCAATCAGCCGCATCCCTTCCGGAATCGGATAACGCGCAAATGCGCCCATGCCCTGCATCGGCGATTCGCGTATTTCGAACGGCAATATCTTCGGGACCATGGTGTCGCGATGCTGGCGGCGGTAACTTGATTCAGGAGCAAGAGGGTGAATATAGCCCGCAGGTGATTAGTTTCAGGAAAAGGAGTATTTCTCATGAGCACAACGTTACCCGTGGCCCGCGAAGCATTCATCACAGCAATGAATCGCGACACAGGTGGAAGCGACCGGCCCCGCTATATGGCCGTACTGGATGCCCTGATCGACTGGAGTTTGGCTCGTCCCGAGCAACTCGCATTTCGCTCGGATGAATCGGCCCGGGGCGTACTCAGCTTCCTGCGCGTTGGTTCAAACGTAGTGTTCTGGAGCGTGCGCCCCATGCGCAGCGACTGCCCGCAGATTGAACTGCTGCCACGTGCCACCAGTATTCTCAGCGACGAACATCGCGGCGAAGCGCGCGAAGCGATCAATGCGCTCTCACGCGAAGTACTGGAAGGCGACGACAAGCTCCGCATAGGCTTCAGCGCGATGAAAAATCCCAACTCGCGCGACGCCATCTTCAAGCTGATGAACGACCTGCTGGAGAAAGTGCACTAGCACTTCGGGCCTGCAAGCAAGAAATACAATTTGATCTCATAAGAAACCCGCACCGGACACTGGCTGCGGGTTTTCTTGTGCGGTTCGGACCCGACCGGTGGCCGGATAGTTTATGTTTCTTCGGTGAACACCCAAACTGAAGATTCAACTACGGGCACCGGCTTTGCCGGATTAGGTCTCGATTCGCGCCTTCTGGCTGCGCTGACCGCCCTCGGCTACGAAGAGCCAACTCCCATTCAACGCGCCGCGATTCCGCCACTCCTGGCCGAACGCGACGTGTTGGCGCAAGCCGCAACAGGCACCGGCAAAACAGCCGCGTTCGCACTGCCAATGCTGCATCGCGTCACAACCTCTGCCACCGCACGCGACCGTACCACAGGTCTCGTGTTGTGTCCCACACGCGAACTGGCCATGCAGGTGGCCGAGGCAATACATAAGTACGGAAAGGCGCTGGGCGTGAGCGTGCTGCCGGTTTACGGCGGCGCGAGCATGGAAACTCAGATTCGCGCAATGAAGCGCGGTGTTGATGTTGTCGTCGCTACACCAGGTCGCGCGCTCGATCACATCAATCGTGGTACGCTGAATCTCAAGAGCGTACGCGTGGTCGTGCTCGACGAAGCCGACGAAATGCTGGACATGGGTTTCGCCGAAGACCTCGAGGCGATTCTCGCAGCGACGCCAAAGGAACGGCAAACTGCGCTGTTCAGCGCGACACTTCCCGCAAAAATTCAGGCCATCGCGCGCAAGCAGCTGCGCGATCCGGTCACGGTTAAAATTGATCGCGAAGTCGTGCCTGATGGCGAAGCGGCTCGCGTTCGCCAGGTTGCATACATCGTTCCGCGCGCACACAAGATGGCTGCGCTTGGACGAGTGCTCGACATCGAACATCCGACGTCCGCAATTGTCTTCTGTCGCACGCGCGGCGAAGTCGATCAACTGAATGAAACCCTCGGTGCCCGCGGCTATCGTTCGGAGCCGTTGCACGGCGGTATGTCGCAGGATCAGCGCGATCGTGTGATGAAGAAATTCCGCGCGAAGAAAACCGACCTGCTTATCGCCACGGACGTTGCGGCCCGCGGACTCGACGTGCAGCACGTTTCGCACGTGGTGAACTACGATGTTCCAGCCGATTCGGAATCGTATGTGCACCGCATCGGTCGTACCGGTCGCGCCGGACGTGTTGGTGTTGCGATCACGTTGGCCGAGCCGCGCGAACATCGCTTGTTGCGCAACATTGAGTTTGCGACCAAGCAGACAATCGAGATTCTGACGGTGCCAACCGTCGCCGACTTGCGTGCACGCAAGCTCGAACTCACGCGCGCATCATTGCGTGAAGCGGTATTGGCCGGCGAACTCGACGCATATCGCAGTGTTGTGGAATCGTTGTCCGAAGAATTTCACATCATGGACATCGCGGCGGCTGCAGTAAAACTTGTCGAAGCGCGTGATGAGACTGAAGAAGCAGAAGACATTCCGGCCGCCGCACCAAAGAGCGAACGCTCGCGTTCGTCACGCACGGATGGACGCGGCGAAGTGCGTCGCGAAGGTGGTGGCGAAGAGCGCAGTTCCCGTCGAGGTGAACCGGCTACATCGCGAGGCAGCGTTTCAAAGAAGAGTCGCGGCAGTGCCCCGGAGTGGCCAGTTGCGCGCTTGTGGGTTGGCGCGGGCCGCAAGGCAAAGTTGCGTCCGGGCGATCTCGTTGGTGCGATCGCGAACGAAGTTGGAATTGATGCCGGCGTGATCGGCTCAATTCAAATTGCAGACGGCTATTCCACCGTTGAAGTACCGGAGGAAATTGCCGAGGATATCATCGAGGCGTTGAAGAATACGACCATCAAGGGTCGTCGCGTCAACGTTCGGCGAGATCGCAGCGGTCGTTAATCAGTCTCGCGT
>JBDTTO010000570.1:0-3298 GCA_039930585.1 Gemmatimonadaceae bacterium | reverse complement strand
TATGTGAAGCCGAGCGAAGCGCGTGCATTGAAGGCGGCAGCGGCCAAGCGTCGCGGCAAGCCTAAAAAGACCACCGAATAACTCTGCCTTCGCCAGTCACACCAGCGCCTTACGCGTCCTAACGCGAGGCGCTTTTTGTGTGTCGTAAACCTGCGTAACCTGACGTACTGCGGAAGATGAACTTCGACTTCGATGTCGTCGTACTTGGAGCCGGCCTGGCGGGACTCGCAGCCGCCCGCGAATTGAGCGCCGGTGGAAAGTCAGTCCTGATTATTGAGGCTCGGGATCGTGCGGGCGGACGGGTGTTCACACGGCGCGATCCCGCGACCGACTACCCGATTGAACTGGGGCCGGAATGGGTGGCCGCCAATGGTGTCCTGCGCGACGTGCTGAATGCCAATGGTGGCAACGTGCGCGCTGCCGCGGGCACGCATCTCGTCAAACGTGAAGGCGCGATTGTCGAGCGCGAAGGCTGGAAAGAAATGTCCGAGCTGCTGAGCCGCATCAGAACACTGCTTCGGGATGGCGCAGATCGCACGTTGATGGATGCGCTCGATGCTTGTTGTCGCGATAACGACCTGCCCGAAGGACGCGCGGCGCTTATCAGCTACGTGCAGGGATTTCACACCGCCGACCCGTCGCGTGTGAGTGCGAAATGGTTGCTTGAGGTGGAAGACAACGAGCCTGCTGACGCGTCCGAAGGCCACGCGCTGTCGGGACTTGATCGAGCCATTGATGCGCTGCAATCGGCGCTTGGCGAACGCGCACAGTTGATGCTGAGTACTATCGCGACGCATGTGCGCTGGAGCGAGGCTGGTGTGCAGGTCGATGCAATTCAACTGGGGACGCGTACAACATTTTCGGCGAGACGCCTCGTCTGCGCACTGCCATTAGCCGTGCTCAAGGCACGTGCGGGTGAAGACGGCGCCGTCGAGTTTGCGCCGCCGCTGGTGGATAGGCAGGCCGCCTTTGATTTGATCGACACCGGCCCTGTTATGAAAATGACGTTGGTGTTTGATGAACCGTTCTGGCATCGCATCGACAAGCTCGACTCGGCGTCTTTTATCCAGGAGCGCGGATTGCCGTTTCCGACCTGGTGGACCACGCATCCCGTCGAAGCACCGGTTATTACCGGTTGGGTTGCGGGTCCGCTGGTGGCCGAGTTGAACGGCGCACGAGGCGACGTGTTGCGCGACCTCGCACTCGATTCGCTGGCCAACGTGCTTGGCATTTCGCGTGACGTGGTCGCAAATCATTTGCGCGGTTGGCATACACACGATTGGAGTGCAGATCCTTTCGCGCGCGGCGCCTACAGCTACGTTTTGTCGGGAGGAACCGGTGCGCACAGGACGCTCGCGCAGCCGCTCAACAACACGTTGTTCTTTGCCGGAGAGTTCACCTGCGGTCAGGGACACAACGCCACTATGGAAGGCGCGATGCAATCGGGAATGCGCGCCGCACAGGAGCTGTTGGCATGCCAGTGAAGCAAACTCGCATCGGGACGGCGAACATCAGCAGGTTCAACGTCAGTACGACCAACGTCAGCACGATCAACGTCAGTGTGCTGAACGTCAAAACACTGAACGTCAAACCGCTGAACGTCAAAACGCTGAGTGTCAGAAAGCTGAGTGTCAGCGCCATCGTTGCGTTTGTCTCCGCTGCAGCACTGAGCGTGATTGCCGGAATTCCACAGCAACTGACTGCGCAACCCGGTCCGTTGCGTGTTGAAGAAACAACCATTGCTGACGTTCACGCCGCGTTCAAAGCCAAACGTTACAACTGTCACGCACTCGTGCAGCGATATCTCGATCGTATCAATGCATACGACAAACAAGGACCGGCAATCAACAGTTTGATTCTGGTGAACCCGAAAGCAATCGCGATTGCTGATTCACTGGACAAACGTTACGCGGCCAGTGGTCCCGTTGGTGCGTTGCACTGCATTCCCGTGATCGTGAAAGACAATTACGAAACGAATGACATGCAAACGACCGGCGGATCGGCCGCGCTGAAAGGTTGGATTCCGCAGCGCAACGCCACGTTTGTGCAACGCATTCGCGACGCCGGCGGGATCGTTCTCGCGAAATCGAACATGGCGGAATGGGCGTTTACACCCAACGAAACGGTGAGCTCGATTTTGCCGGGCTACACGTTTAATCCGTATGCACTGAACCGAGTGACGGCTGGTTCAAGCGGCGGCACGGCCGCGTCGGTGGCGGGAAATCTTGGCGAAGTTGGATTGGGCACTGATACCGGCAACTCCATTCGCGGACCGTCGGCGCACAACGCGTTGGTTGGTATTCGCAGCACAATGGGACTGACTTCGCGCGCGGGTGTGATTCCGCTCAGCAACGCGGCCGATATTGCGGGGCCAATGGCGCGCACAGTTGCTGATGCGGTCGCAGTGTTTCAGGTCGTTGCCGGTGAAGATCCCGATGATCCGGTAACGGCGGTTGCAACAGCACATCGCGATGCGGATTATCGCACGGCGGTTAAGCCCGGCGGATTGCGCGGCGCGCGCATTGGCATTTTGCGTCAGGCGTACGAACGTCCGACGACTGACAGCGAAGTTGTGGCCGTATTCACCAAAGCGCTTGATGCAATGAAGACGCAAGGCGCTACGGTTGTTGAAGTACCGAAGTTTGAAGATGCGGTGATGCGTGGTCGCGGTTCGTGCGGCGGATTCCGGCCCGATCTCGCCGGATATTTTGCGGCGCGCGGTACGAATGCCCCCGTGAAAAACGTCGACGACATTATCAAGAGCGGGCAGTATCACGTGACGATTTTCTCGCGTTTGCAGAGCGCTGTCGGTACGCCCGATAACGCAGACAGCAGCGCGTCCTGCAAACAGAACAAGGAATCACGACAACGTATGCGTGACGCCGTCACCGCCATGATGGATTCACTCAAGCTTGATGCATTGGTGTACCCAACGTGGAGCAATCCGCCGAGATTGATTGGCGATTTGACTTCGCCAGGCGGCGATAACAGTCAGGTGTTTTCGCCAACGACAGGATTTCCCGCCATCACTGTTCCGATGGGGTACACGCGCGACAACACGTTACCGGCCGGCATGACATTTTTTGGACGTGCGTGGAGCGAGAGTAAACTCATCACGCTGGCGTACGGATATGAACAGGCAACGCATCACCGTCGCGCGCCGGCGAGTACAACGGCCAAAACGGCAGCGCTGAGATAAAGTCAGTTTCCGCGCGATTTCACAATGGAATCCACTAAGGCGCGAGCAGTTTTGTAGCTCGCGCCGTCGGGGCGCCATGTTGTCAAACTGTCGGCGCCA
>JBDTTO010000569.1:0-3304 GCA_039930585.1 Gemmatimonadaceae bacterium | reverse complement strand
TCATAGCGAAGGCGTGCTGGTGCCAACCGGACGCATTCGTGAGGCATTCCCCGAGGTTCAGCTCATCGCTGGTAACGTTGCGACTCGCAGTGGTGCGGCTGCGCTGGTGGAACGTGGCGTTGACGCGGTGAAGGTCGGTGTTGGTCCGGGCTCCATCTGCACCACGCGTGTTGTGACCGGAGTTGGCGTTCCGCAATTGACTGCAGTGATGGAAGCCGTCGAAGGAGCGGGAGACATTCCGGTCATCGCCGATGGTGGTGTCAAATATTCGGGAGACATCGTGAAGGCGCTGGCCGCCGGTGCTTCAAGCGTCATGATGGGATCGATGCTGGCCGGTACTGAAGAAAGCCCGGGCGAGTCGTTCCTCCTCGAGGGGCGCCGCTTCAAGATGATTCGCGGCATGGGCTCACTTTCGGCAATGCAGGATGGCAGCGCTGACCGGTACTTCCAGGACGGCGAAATGTCGCCCAAGAAGCTGGTCCCTGAGGGCATCGAGGGTCGCGTGCCATACAAGGGTCCTGTTGGTGACGTGCTGTTCCAGATGATCGGCGGTCTTCGCAGCGGTATGGGTTACGTGGGCTGCGGAACCATCGATCTGTTGCGGACCGAGTCCGAATTTGTGCGCATCACTACTGCGGGCCTGCGTGAATCACACCCTCACGACGTGACGATCACACGCGAAGCACCGAATTACTCGCTCTAATGCAGCGCTGAGTTAGACCGCAAACGCTTGACAGATCACCTCACCAAGGGGCAGTGTCCCCCCGTCGCGCAGTTACTGCCCCGCACACATCAGAGGATACAACGTGGCGAACGACCTTTTCCGAACAAAATCGATTGATCGCCTGATGTCCGACGGCGGCGAAGGGGAGGGCGCACTCAAGCGTACTCTCGGTCGCTGGTCCCTCGTTGCCCTGGGCATTGGTGCCATTATTGGCGCAGGTTTGTTTGTTCGGACGGCGGCAGCCATTGCCGACCACGCCGGTCCAGCCGTTACGATCGCGTTCATGGTTGCCGGTCTCGGATGCGCGTTTGCCGGTCTGTGTTACGCAGAGTTTGCCAGCATGATTCCGATCGCCGGATCGGCGTACACGTATTCGTACGCGACGATGGGCGAGTTGATGGCGTGGATCATTGGATGGGATCTTGTACTTGAATACGCGGTTGGTGCGGCTACCGTCGCCATCGCGTGGAGTCAGTACGCCAACAAAGCGTTGAATTTTGTCGGGATGAACATCCCGTATCAGTGGTACCACTCGCCGTTTGAACAATCGACCGACGGCGTGCGCGGAATCATGAACATTCCCGCGGTCGTGATCCTGTTTCTGCTCACCGCGTTGCTTGTACGTGGAACGAAACAGTCAGCGATTGTCAATTCACTCATCGTCATCACGAAAGTTTCCATCGTGTTGCTGGTGATCGGCATTGGCTGGGGCTTCATGAATCCGGCGAATCACACACCGTACATCCCGGCACCAACAACGCGCGTGGATGCGGCGGGTATTTCGCACGCGTACGGCGGCATCATGGGCATCCTTGGCGCGGCCGGTGTGGTGTTCTTTGCGTTCATCGGGTTTGACGCGGTATCAACGGCGGCACAGGAAGCGAAGAATCCAAAGACGGACATGCCGTTCGGTATTCTCGGTTCGCTCGTGGTTTGCACGGTGTTGTACATCCTGTTTGCGCACGTGCTGTCGGGCGTCGCCACCGTTGAAGATTTCCGCACCGCCGGCAAAGAAGCATCAGTCGCCTTCGCGATTGACAAGTACATGATTGGGTATGCGTGGTTGGCCAAGTTTGTGACCATCGCCATTCTGGCCGGCTTCTCGTCAGTTATCCTTGTCATGTTGCTTGGCCAGTCACGCGTGTTCTACTCAATGAGCCGCGACGGACTCGTGCCAAAGGTGTTCTCGGAAACGCATCCGACACACAAGACGCCGTACAAGTCCAACTGGTTGTTCTTCGTGTTCACATCGCTGTTTGCTGCTTTCATTCCTGACACGGTTGTCGGCGACATGACCAGCATTGGTACGCTGTTCGCGTTCATCCTCGTTTGCATTGGCGTCTGGATGATGCGTGTACGTCGTCCCGACATCAGCCGCGGCTTCACGGTCCCGGCATTGCCGGTCGTGTCAACGCTCGGTGTTGTCACCTGCGGCGCGATGATCTTCGGACTCGGACCGGCAAACTGGTATCGTCTTGTCGGTTGGCTCGCGGTTGGACTGGTGATCTACTTCGGCTATAGCCGCAAGCACAGCCTGCTCAATCAGCCGCAGCGATAATCAACTACGCATCGGCGCCCAACACGGGCGCCGATGCCTTTAGGAGTGCGACTGTCCGTGACGGCTGTGTATACGAGAGAGAACCAATTGACGCCGGATGGAACGGCGGTGGCCGAGCGTCGCGCAGAAGGCATTCAGAAATTGCGCGAACTGCTCCAGCCCGGAATGAAAGTGGCCTTGTCCACACACATCAATTCC
Organism: Gemmatimonadaceae bacterium; assembly: GCA_039930585.1. Taxonomy (GTDB): domain Bacteria; phylum Gemmatimonadota; class Gemmatimonadetes; order Gemmatimonadales; family Gemmatimonadaceae; genus Gemmatimonas. The sequence continues at coordinate 824 of JBDTTO010000569.1, read as the reverse complement.
GACGGCGACGGCTGCGGTTCAGAAGTTGGAATGGCCCATCTGCTCACGCAAATGGGGCTGCATGTGCGTATCGTGAATCCAACGCCATGGCCAGCGATGTATGAGTTTCTGTTGCCTGGAATCGAAGACGCGACGGCACGCGGCGTTGAAGCGCTCACAGACATCGACTTGTTGATTGTGCTCGATATCAACGACGTGCGGCGGCTTGGTGTGCTGGCCGATACCGTGCGCGCGCTCAAGGTGCCGATTGGCGTCATTGATCATCACCTCGCTGGTGATGAACCGATTGGCAGCGTGTGTTTCGCGGATACCACTGCGTGTGCCACAGCAGAATTGGTGTATGACTTTGCCATCACGTTGGGGCTTAGCATCACACCGCAGGTTGCGCAGGCACTGTACTGCGCAATTCTGACGGACACGGGCGGGTTTCGTTTCAGCAACACGTCGCCGCGCTGTCACACCGTTGCGGCCGCGCTGTTGTCCGCCGGCGTTGATCCCGAAGAGACGTACCGTCGCATTTACGCGCAGGTAAGCGTTGGCAAATTGCGATTGTTGCGCGACGCACTGGGAACGCTTGAAGTTGATCCGAATCTTCCGCTCGCGTGGATTTCGGTTGATGCAGGTGCGGTCGAGAAGTACGGCGTTACGAATGAGGAGTTGGATGGGATTGTCGAACATCCACGGTCACTGGCTGGTACGCAGCTAGCGTTGTTCTTTCGCGATCTTGGTCATGGCAAGGTAAAAATTTCATTCCGCAGTACGGGCTCGGTTGACGTGGCGCGTTTCGCGCGCAACTACGGCGGTGGCGGTCACGCGAAGGCATC
>JBDTTO010000568.1:0-3307 GCA_039930585.1 Gemmatimonadaceae bacterium | reverse complement strand
CGTTGGCAAGGCGCGTCGCATGGCGGCGGTGGTGGTGGACGGCTTGCAGGCGCGCTGACAACTCGCAATCGCGAGTCGTGCAAGAACGGCTCGTTCGCGTGTCGCGCAGGGGCGCAGTACCTTGCTTTCAAGGTTTTGATCTCACTCGCGCATTCGTGGCTTATGTCCAATCGGCGTCTCCGTGCAACGACGTTGTCCGTTGCACTTATTGCTTCGGTGTTCTCGCTCAACTCGGCGCCAGTTTCAGCACAAGCGAAATCTGCGCAAGCAACGTCCGCACAAGCAAAGTCTGAGCGTCAGACCATTCGCGCCGAGCTGACGTACGGTGCACCGACGGAGGGAAAGCCCAAACCGAATTTCAGTCCAAAGGGCACGCAGATCGCGCTCACCGCGGTCCCGGCGAGCGAAGTGTTGCCCGAAGGCGCGATGCGTCCGGCCAAGAAGGGCTTCATCATGGTGGGACCGGACAAGGCGTCGTTCATTCCGGTGCTCGCCACGGCCTGCGCCGGTCATGCAGCAGATGCGTGCGCGTTGTTCATCGACAAAAATAAAAATGGCAACTTCGGCGACGATGGTCCTGCGCTAATCGCAACGCCAGCGCAAAACGAAAAGACAAAGGCGTGGTGGAGTTCAATCAACAAAGTTGAACTCAGCGTTGCGTACGGCGCGAAGACCAATTCACAACCGTATCTCGTGAACTTCTGGTCGGTGCGTGAAGATTCTGCCGCGGCACCAAACGTGATTCGCTATTCGGTGAATTCGTGGCGCAGTGGCACGGTAACCGTGAATGGCGTAACCGCGCTGGTCGCGGCGATGGATGGTGACAACAATGGCGTTTTCAACAAGGACGACATGTGGTCCGTGATTCCGTCGTCCACGCCGGATGCCGCAAAAGCAGTGCTGACCATCGACGAAGCACGCGCCACCAATCGGCTGATGTTTGTCTCCGATGGCACGAACGATATTCCGCTCGAATTCAAATCATTTTCGCCGGACGGCAGCGCGATTGAATTCACAATTGTGCCGCGCGCCATCACCAAAGTGGCCGATCGTGCGCCCGACGATGCTGTGCGCGAAGAGCGGCCGAAACCGCGCACTGAATCGCCGGTAAAGTGGGGCAACGAATTGAACGCCGCGTTAGCGCAGGCGAAGAACAGCCAACATTCCGTGTTGATTGACTTCGAAGCCACGTGGTGCGGACCATGTCACACGATGGATCAGTGGGTATGGAACGATGTCGCCGTCGCGCAACTCATCAAGTCTGACTACGTCGCCATCAAGGTTGACGCCGATTTGCAGAAAGCACTTGTTACGCGACTCAAAATTGTTGGCTATCCAACAATGATGGTCATGGATGCAAGCGGCAACGAAGTTCGTCGTATTGATGGATATCAGTCGTCAAAGCAGATGATGGAGTTCCTCACGCCAAAGAAGTAGCGCGTCGTCCTCACCTCGAAGGAGAGGTTCAATGTCCAAGCGAATCGTTGTGGCAGCGCTGGCTCTTGCAGGTGTTGTTGGCGTGATGTCGCCAATTTCAATATTTGCGCAAATTGCCGATGCATCGCCCGCGGCGTGTATCAAACGCGCGAACGATTGGCGTAATGCGCAAGTTGCTCCACCGCTTGCGGCTTATCGCGCGGCCACCGACGCGAATCGCGCCGAACTGCAAACGAAGTATGTGGACGCCGCAAACAGTTCGGCCGTTGCGGCGCAAAAAATGGCGAGCGATTGCTCCACAAAATTTGTCATCGCTTCGGTCGCGCCAGAGCAGTTGATGGATCTCATCAATCTGTACACGATGGCGAAGGACACATCGAGTGCCCGACGCACGTCCGAACGCATGATGACTGATCCAAATCTCCCCGCACGCGCAAAGGCACAGTCACTGCTACTCAGCATGAAGCAGGCGGTCGCCGCGCAAAGCAATTTTTTCGGCATTTTAGATGAGGCCGAGCGTATTGCAGCAAAGATTGATGCGCTGCCGGATTCGCTGAACGACATCAAGCTGCAGGCGCATCAGGAAATGTTGGGGCGCTACGAATATCTCGACGTTGCCGCAGGACTCGAGAAACACGCATTGGCCATGATCGCGCTGGGCCGCACGACGAAGACGCCCAATAACATGATGGCGGGTTACGGCTCGCTCGCGCGTTCATTTGCCGATCGTCTGCATCCTGATTCTGCGCTACGCATTCTCGATGCGGGTGAAAAGGAACTCGGTGCAATGGCCGCTCAACGTTTCGCAGATTTCAGGCACCGCTACGAGCTGATCGGAAAACGTGCTCCGGCAATTGAAGCCGCATGGTGGATCAATACCGACGCCGCAAAAGTTGTCACGCCTGCCGAGGGCAAGGTCACGCTGATTGAATTCACGGCGCACTGGTGCGGCCCGTGCAAGAACAGTTATCCCGGTTTGCGTTCACTGACGGAGCGCCTGAAAGGCAAAGCATTCACCGGCGTGATGGTCACGCAACTATACGGTTACCTCGGCACGCAAAAAAATCTGAACGAAGCGCAGGAGATTGCCGCGGACAAGGAATACTTTGGCAAGGAACACGCGGTGCCGTTTCCGGTTGCGATCAACGCGCAAATCAAACAAACGGGCAACGCCTTTGTGCAACCCAAGCCCGATACCGACTATCGCGTTGGTGGTATTCCGCAAATCATGATTGTCGACAAACACGGCATCATTCGACAGATCGTGACGGGCTGGGATCAGGGCAACACCGAACGCTTTTCGAAATTCATCGATCAGCTGCTGGCCGAAAAATAGAACTATCGGTTGACGCGCAGGAACGTGAGATATTCATCGCTACTGCGCGTCATCCCCAGAAACTGCGCCTGCGTATTCCCCTCTGCATCAACAATGGCGTAATAGGGCAGGGCGACGGTTCCAAATTTGTCCAGTTCGAATTTCTGTTGCGTGCGATACAACTCGCCCTGTCCGTCGGTATACAATCGCACGCGCACATACTTTTCCATCTCGTGCGTTATCTCGGTGCGCGGAAACATGTTCGCTTCCATCCAGCGACAGTTCGTACACGTGTAGCCGGTAAAATCGATCAATACCATTTTGCCTTCGGCTTTCGCGCGAGCGAGTCCGCCAGCGTAGTCGTTCACCATCCACGGTAATTCGCCACGCACGCTCGCTGTACCGCTTGTGACTGCGCCTTCGGGCGGCGGCAGGAATGATTCCAGCTCACCGAGTCGTGTGCCGCGCAGTCCGCGACCAAGTACGAGCGCGATTAACACGCATGATGCCGCAAACGCGTATTGACCAACAGAAATTTTTCGGCGCGGTTGTTCG